>NZ_SFBZ01000289.1:0-6554 GCF_007095495.1 Microcystis sp. M_QC_C_20170808_M9Col
TCGGTAAGAATAGGCTTTTTCCATACCTCACATTTTAGCATATATTTCGTAAACGATGCTCATATTTAACAGTAAAGCCGTCGTAGAACGACGGGGTTTCAGACCCAAATTTTCGATGAGTGGCTTGTTCAAATCCTAATCTATAGCAATTCCCATAGTTGTGAGGTACAGAGTCTTAGGTTTTGAGGAGTCAGGATTCGGGAGTCAGGATTCGGGATTCAGGAGTTAAGATTTTGGTGTACCTCATGAGATTGGGAAACGCTATATATAGGGTTTGCTGAATAAATCTAAAAACCTTGTTGGATAAGACTTTTAGACTTGTTTTCCCTCAAAAAGTGCCGACCTTTGGAGTGATTGGGGGGAAAATCCCTGGACTTTTTCCCTGAGGCCACACCCTGCCCCTAGGAAAAGCTTTTTCAGCAAACCCTATATAGAAGCAAGCTGTAAGTTTCTATATATAGCATGATTAACTCCCAATCCAACCTTAAAAACCCGCTCTCCCCCATACCTGTTAAACGGGATTCGGTATCAGAGCGATCGCTAGATTAAAGGTTAAGTAATGTTAAGATCATACTTCTTCATGAAGAAAGCGCATGATCGCCGAGTAACTGTAGCTAAAAATACCAAATTTTGCCCAAGTCACAATAAAGTAGGGATCAAGCGCATTCGATCGAAGCAAGAATTTTCTCCCCAGTATCTATGAATCAATCAGAAAGTTGCGGTAAGGTCTATCTCGTCGGTGCGGGTCCCGGAGATCCCGGTTTGTTGACCTTGAAAGCGAAAGTTCTCCTAGAAAATGCCGATGTCGTCCTCTATGATGCCCTAGTCAGCCCCTCGATTCTGACCATGATTAACCCCCGGGCCGAACAAATCCATGCGGGTAAGCGTCGCGGTCGTCATTCTCTAGTACAGGAGGAAATCACCGCTTTACTGATCGAGAAGGCCCGGACTAATGCTGTGGTTGTTCGTCTCAAGGGGGGTGATCCCTTTGTTTTCGGTCGCGGGGGTGAAGAAATGCTCGATCTGATCGCGGCCGGAATTAGCGTCGAGATCGTGCCGGGGATCACTTCAGGAATTGCCGTGCCTGCCTACGCCGGTATTCCCCTCACCCATCGCAATTATAGTTCTTCCGTTACTTTCGTCACCGGCCACGAGATGGCGGGTAAATATCGTCCTCAAGTTAACTGGTCAGCGATCGCCCATGGTGCGGAAACAATTGTTGTTTACATGGGTGTGCATAATTTACCCTATATTATCGGCGAGTTAACCAAGGCCGGCAGAAGTCCAGAAACACCGATCGCCCTGATTCGCTGGGGAACAACACCGCAGCAACAGCAGTTAATCGGTACTTTCACCACGATTATGGACCAGATCGAAGCCACCGGCTTTGAGTCCCCTGCGATCGCTGTTATCGGGGCAGTGGTGGACCTTCACGATCTCTTACAAGCGGGACAACCTTTGCTCTCCAGGACAATCCCCCCCACCCCCATTTCTCCCTGATTCGGTTCCCATGCGTCAATATCAAAAATCCCTGACAATTGCCACCAGTCCCAAGAATTTCCATCGTCTTACTGCCCCCATAGAAGCGATCGTGGCTGAATCGGGCATAACGACGGGATTATGCAGTGTCTTTGTCTGTCACACCTCCGCTTCTTTGCTGATCCAAGAAAATGCCGATCCCGATGTTCTCACCGATTTGGCCAATTTCTTCGCTAAGTTAGTGCCGGAAGATAGCAGTCTCTACTATCACTCTACCGAAGGGCCAGACGATATGCCCGCTCACATTCGCTCGGTCCTAACCCGGACATCGGAACAAATCCCGATCGCTAGAGGTAAATTAGTTTTAGGGATCTGGCAAGGTATCTATCTCTGGGAACATCGTCAGAGTCGTCACCAAAGGCAAGTGGTGGTTCATATCACGGGGGTCTGAAGCTTTGCGTATAGTTTTGTAATAGAAACTTTACTCGTACCCCTCATCGGAGTAAGATTTTTTCCGTGTACGATCAAATTGTTCGCTTTTTGAACAAAGAACTTCATATTTCGTAACAAAAGGAAACAATTTATGCGAAAATTGTTCGCTCTGGCCCTGGTGCTATCTCTCTGGTTCACCTTTGCCGCTCCAGCGTCGGCTGATTTGTCTAATCTGACCCCTTGTAGCGAAAATCCCGCTTTCCTACAAAAAGCGAAGAGTTTCCGCAACACCACTCTCGACCCCGAATCGGGAGCCAAACGCGCTCAAACCTACTCCCAAGCTCTCTGTGGACCTGAAGGCTATCCTCACCTAATTGTTGATGGTCGTTGGGATCACATGGGCGATTTCTTTATCCCTAGCATCCTATTCCTGTACATTGCCGGTTGGATCGGTTGGGTTGGTCGGGCCTATTTAATCGCCGTGCGCGACAGTAAAGATGCCGAAATGAAGGAAATCATCATCGATGTTCCCCTCGCTTTGAGCAAAATGTTAACGGGGTTCCTCTGGCCGTTGGCGGCTTTACAAGAAGCCACTTCCGGTAAATTGACCGTTAAGGATTCGGAAATTACCGTTTCCCCTCGTTAATTTTTGTGTCAAACCCTTGACTTTTTATTCCCTAGGAGAACTCAGATGGAAGGACTTACTAAATTTCTCTCGTCCGCACCCGTGTTAATTATGGCGCTGCTGACTTTCACCGCCGGGATTTTAATCGAATTTAATCGCTTTTATCCCGATCTCTTATTCCACCCGCTAGGCTAAAGGCAATCTCAGGTGATTAAAGGGGATACAGAGTCCACTGTATCCCTTTTTAAGGGCAACGATCGGAGGGACTGGGGGAATATTAAGAAAAGAAAGGCACTGGAGACGACAGGCTCTAAAAATCGATAAGATACAGGTGTCTGCAACCACAGAGGTGGGACAAACCATGCTGTTAGATAGAGATTTGATGCTGGGAAAGCGTCTGCGGTATCAAGAATTACAAGAAAAATTAAAAGAGATTTGGCAGGGAGAAAACGTTCCCGAATCCGATGAATGGGATTATGATATCCTAGTTGTCCCTTCTTTTAGTATCGATCAGAGAGTCGGTCAAAAAGTAGCGGGTTTTTTACATTACGAAGAAAGATTATTATTTTCTCTGATTCGGTTGCGACACCCGAAAACTCGTTTAATCTATGTAACAGCGCAGCCACTGGCGCGGATGGTGATTGATTATTATCTGCAATTGTTGCCTGGGATTCCTTTTTCCCATGCTAATAATCGTCTGTTATTACTGACAACTCACGATAACTCTTTTCAACCTTTAACCCAAAAAATTCTGGAAAGACCGCGCTTAGTAGCAAGAATCCGGCAAGCGTTGCGTCGAGATCGTGCCTACATGGTTTGTTTTAATTCTACTAATTTAGAGCGAGAATTGTCTTTACAATTAGATATTCCTTTATTTGCCTGTAGTCCAGACTTATTGTATTGGGGTTCTAAAAGTGGCAGTCGCGAGATTTTTGGTCAAGGCAATATTCCCCATCCTGACGGTAGTTTACAGGTAAATACGGTTAAGGATTTGTTGTATGAGGCCGCTAGTTTGTGGTCCCGTCAACCGCAACTAAAACGCATGGTAGTTAAGTTAAATGAGGGGTTATCGGGAGAAGGAAATGCAGTTTTAGATTTACGTCCTTTAGGGGGAATTGTTGATAGTAACAGTCTAGATTTAAGCGAGAAAATGAATCTCTTGGCCAAACAATTAGAGAAAATGAGTTTTCAAGCAAGGGATGAAAATTGGGACAGTTTTTCTGGCAGAATTGCTGAATTAGGGGCAATTGTCGAAGCTTTTATTGAAGGAGAAGAAAAGCGATCGCCGAGTGTGCAAGGTTATATTACACCCACGGGAGAAGTAAATATTCTTTCCACTCACGATCAAATTTTAGGCGGTCCCGATGGTCAAATTTATCTAGGTTGTCATTTTCCCGCTGATGAAAATTATCGCCTACAATTACAGGAATTAGGTCGAAAAATAGGGGAAATTCTGGCAGCCAAGGGGGCAATTGAACGCTATGGAGTTGATTTCGTCGCTGTGAAAAATCCAGACACTTTAGTCTGGGATTTACAGGCGATCGAAATTAATCTGCGAAAAGGAGGAACTACCCATCCTTTTATGACTTTGAAGCTTTTAACTAATGGTGAATACGATCAAAAAACTGGATTGTTTTTCAGTCAACCTCACCAAGAAAAGTATTATATTGCCTCCGATAATCTCCACAAACCCCAATACAAAGGTTTACTTCCCGATGATTTAATGGATATTATTGCTAAACATCACTTGCATTTTGATAGTAGCAGTAAAACAGGAACAGTTTTTCATCTCATGGGTGCGCTGTCAGAATTTGGTAAATTAGGGTTAACTTGTATCGGCAATTCTAGCGAGGAAGCTGCGGCAATTTATCAGCGTGTGGAACAGGTGTTAGATTGGGAAACAGAGCATAGTTCCATAAATTTAGGTTATTATTATTCTGGATTACCGATCACTTGGATATAACTAGACTGATTTACTGGGTATAATTTTTTGTTTCAGAGATTTAATCATCCAAGCAGGCAGTTCTAAAAATTGATAGATAGCTAGATTCCAAAGATAGCCATACTGAGGGAATTTTCTTAATAACATAACTTCCGATAAAAAGTAAAATCGCCAAGTTCTTTGGTATTCAGGAGGATTATCTTCAATTCTTATTTGTTCGGGATAATTCGGCAGCCAGTGACCGATTACTCGCTCTTTTTCAAAATATTTAGCCTGAATATATAAACCTAGTAATCTATCTAAACACCAAAAAGGAATATATTTAATCGGACCAAATAAGTTCATGAGATTAGTAATTTCTATCGTCGCTACTTGCACAAGTTCACTTTTCCAAACTTTTTTATCAAAATTTTCTAAATGAGGACCATTTTGATCGGGACGTTGATTGAGAAAAACTTGGGGATTAAAAGGATTATCTAAAGGAGCGATCGGTAATTCTAATAAATAATTATTCTCTTTAAATAAGTGGCTATTATTTTCTCTCCTGCTACAGATAGCTAAACTTTTTACATCGGGAATTGTTGGCCAAGAACTCTCTAATTTTTCTCGTTCACCGTAGGGAAATTCACATCTGGCTAATCGTAATACCCAACTGTTGGGGAAGCGGTCAAAATAGTCTTTGACTAAGGTGACGATCTCAGGGTGTAAATATTCATCGCAATTGATTGTGAGAATATAAGTACCTCTGGCATTTAAAAATCCTGTACTTCTTTGAATAATTTCACCTCGTAAAGCACAGACAATCTGTTTCATGCGTGGATCATTGACTGGCGAAGGTTTGACCCCGGGAGGATGAACTAAAATAAATTCTATATCTCCCTTGACTTTCAATAATTCTCCTAGCCAATGTTCGCTAAATCCCTCGCGCATCGGGATAATGATCGATAGAAAAGTATTGGACATAAATTAACTCGTTAGATTTGCCTGTGATTTAACGAAGTTGTCTGGACTGTAATCTCTGGACGCTACTGGCACTTAACTGGTTTAAATGGCCTCTAAATATTTGCTATCGAGCAGAAATGAGCCTCGCTCGAATTTTACACCCCAATAACCCCCCGGCCGGCGATCGATAACCGTGCCGATATCGTCGATATTGAGCAGCTCTGGCGGCCGTAACATAGGCATAGGATCGGCGGTTTTCAGGTAAGGGGGAATGGCAATCAGACGGACTTTTCCCCCGACGCTAATTTCACTCATGGTACTGGCTAGATGCGATCGTGACATAACATCCCAACTTAGCATATTTCAAATCATTCTCAAGATAGATTCCCCAGACAATAGGTGTTGTTTACGCTGTCGTTGTCTGCCTTTCGTCTTGGGTTGGGCTGTTGCCTGACCTACAAGCAACTACTTGGAGAAGTTTACCCCCCGATACCCATGCAACCTGGACAAGATATAGCAATTCCCATAGTTGTGAGGTACAGAGTCTTAGGTTTTGAGGAGTCAGGAGTCAGGATTCGGGAGTTAAGATTTTGGTGTACCTCATGAGATTGGGAAACGCTATAAAAAAGAAGACTATCACTATAGTCGTGAAGGGGTTCAAGCCTTGTTCATGTTTTTTGACCCCCATCGAGGATGGAGACGGGTGAGTAACCGAGATAGTCGAACCCGAATAGATTGGGCAGAAGAAATTCGTCAATTATTGGATGTGGACTATCCAAAGGCTCGAAAAGTCAAGCTCGTCTGTGATAATCTCAACACTCATAACATAGCCTCGCTTTATGAAGCATTTCCAGCACCCGTTGCTCATCGTTTAGCTAGAAGACTGGAAATTTATTACACACCTCGTAATGGTAGCTGGTTAAATGTAGCCGAAACTGAACTAAGCGTCTTATCGAGGCAATGTTTAGATAGAAGGATTTCTAGCAAGGAAGAACTGAAAAGGGAGATAGAAACCTGGCAAAAAGAACGTAATCAGACTGCATCTACAGTAATATGGACGTTTACGACCAGCGATGCTAGGGTCAAGCTGAAACATCTTTATCCTGTGTTTGAGGAGGAGGAATCGGGAGAATC
>NZ_SFBZ01000029.1:0-7554 GCF_007095495.1 Microcystis sp. M_QC_C_20170808_M9Col
TGTGGGGTGTGGGGTGTGGGGTGTGGGGTGTGGGGTGTGGGGAAGTGGGGTTTTATCGATTTTCAGGTGGTCAACTACCTAATTTTCAGGGAAAAAGTACCTGAATTTTCCCCCCAATCACTCCAATGGTCGGCAATTTTTGAGAGAAAAAAAGTCTAAAAACCTTATCCAACAAGATTTTTAGATTTATTCAGCAAACCCTCACTTAGTCGTCGTCGGGAACCTACCCTAACAAAAAAACCATCTTGGGCAAGATGGTTAAACACAACGAGTATAAACCGACAAACTTGACTTTAGACTGCTTTTTCTGGCCCTGTAGCGACGGGCAGATCTGTGGTACTGTACTCTGTCCAAGAACCCTCATAAATTCGCACCTTGGGATAACCGAGCAGATGTTTGAGGACGATATACTGTAAAGTTGCTTCCCGTCCAGTACTGCAACTGACGATAATATTATCCGAGGGCTTGATGTTGCGTTGGGCAAGAATCTTCCTGATTTCGTCTAAAGATTTCAATTTATGGGTATTTTTCAGGGATTCATCGGGATTATTCGCTTCCGTAAAAGTCGGCCAGGGTATATTTTTCGCCCCCGGAATATGACCATTTCTCAGCCAGATATCCTGTTTCCCCTGAAAAAGTTCTTCCGGTCTAGGATCGATAAAAACCACATCGGGTTTGCCGATCAATTTCTCTACTTCTGCTAAAGTTACCCGAATCGAGGGATTATCACGGACAGTAAAGCTCCCGGGTTGATATTTAGGGAATTCTTTAGTTACCTTTTGTTCAGAACCCTTATAACCCTTAAAACCACCATCTAAGACCGCCACATTTCGGAAACCCGATCGCTCTAATAAATAGGCGACCATGGTTGCCCCCAAGACATCGCGACCATCGGAATATATTACCACTCGATCGCCATTAGTGATTCCTGCGGCGGCAAAGAGACTGCCAATTTTATCCTCTTGCCAATATTGAACCGGTAAAAATCCGTTTGGACCACGAAAATTATTGTCGGCTATATTCACCGCTTTCGGTAAATGACCGGTGATATATTCCAAAGGATTAATCCGCACATCGAGAATTTTTAACTTCGGATCGTTGAGATTTTGTGCTACCCACGCCGGCGATACAAAGTCTATCTTAGTCTCAGATTTAGACGTGGCCATCAGGGGCGATGACGGGGCTAAGGTAAAGGTTAAAATGCAGAGAAGAACTAAAGTGAGAAAAGCAAGGGGACGGCTTTGAAACCGTCCCAGGGATAGACCCTTCCCTTGACGCAGTTTTGGTTTCATGATTCAGTGTCAGCGACGAGTATCAAACGATAATTACTATAGGGCTTTGATTAGCTTTCTCCAAAAATTTAGGTATAACGTGATATTTTTTTGGGGCAGCAAGTCGGTCAACTAATTATTAGTTTCCTCTTGGGTGTTGATCGCCTTGGGTGTCTCTAATAACTGTTGCCACCAGAGATGAACTAGGAGAGACCAAGCGATCGCTAAAAGCCAAGCGGCAAGGATATCACTAGGAAAGTGAACACCTAAATAAAGACGAGTCCAGGCAATAACTAAGACGAAGGGAATCCCCAGTAAAACTACCCCGAAAAACCAGCGCGTTCTCCAAGATAGGATCAGTAAAGAAATGACTAACAGGGAACTAAATAAAGCATGACCGCTAGGGAAGGCAAAATCATCGGGTAAGGGATAAAATAACTGCCAAAATTGTGGGCGATTCCGATGAAAAAGAATCTTGAGATTATAACTAATTGCCCAACCTCCCGCCATAGTCACAAGGAGATAAGCGAACCCATACCAGTATTTTTTTATAGCAAAAATCAGCAGTGAAATTGTTAGTATCGGGGCCACTCCCCAATAAGTACCTAATCCCGTTAGTTTTATGGCCAAAAAATTTAGGTTTGAATTAGTGATTTGATGAATAGATAGCAGCAGTGATTTTTCCCAGGCAAATCCTTGGGGATGCCGGTCAATAGCGAGGGCTAAATCCGTAAAAGTTACGAATGTTAACAAGATGGCTAAGAAAATTAAGCTATTGTTTAAGTAGGTTTTGGGAATCACGGGGAAAAAGTGGCGATCGAGGATAACAGGGGCATTTCTAAAACCTGAAAATGCAGCAAAGCTAGGATTACTAAAGTATAAACTGTCGAGGAAAGTAATCCATTTCTTAATTCTTTTTGCCAATTGCGTTCTTCTTTCTCTCCACCGATTAATTCTTTCGTCCCGAATTGCATTAGCAGAATTCCCACAAGATTAGATAACCAATAACCAACCATGGCCGCTGGTAGAAAAAAATCGGCGTGTAAGCAAGCAATTAAACGACCGAAACCGTAGGCGATCGGCAGATTAAAAATTAGATCGTTCCACCAACACAGGGGCGATAATAAGTAACCGATCAATACCAAGGTTCCGTTTTTTATTTTGTCAAGTAGATACATCTTTTTTTTAGTTACTAACTATTAGCTTTGTTTTTTTTTGCCATCAGCTATCTAGGGTTTGCTGAAAAAGTTTGTTGGTGGGGGCAGGGTGTGGGGTGTGGGGTGTGGGGTGTAGGGTTTTACCGATTTTGAGGTAGTCAGTTACCTAATTTTCAGGGAAAAAGTCCAGGAATTTTCCCCCCGATCCCCCCAATGGCCGGCACTTTTTGAGGGTAAAAAAGTCCAAAAGTCTTATCCAACAAGGTTTTGAGATTTATTCAGCAGACCCTAAGTAAGTAGGTGTTGAAAATTGTCAGATACCCCCCTTATTAAGGGGAGCAGGGGGGATCAAAAGCAAAATCTATCTTCTATTTAATCAGAACCACTTACTTAGCTGACGGCTGACGGCTCACGACTAATTAACGCTGGATTTGGTCAAAAATCGCCCCATCAGCAAAGAATTTTTTCTGGATCTCCTCCCAACTACCGATCGCCGTAGAGGGGAACAGATTCGACACTTTTGGGTATTGTTTACTAAACTCTTTAGCCACATTAGCATTAACCGGACGGAAACCCACCTTGGCGAATTCCCGCTGTGCTTCGGGAGTAAAGAGAAATTGGGCAAAAGCTGTCGCTACTTCCCGGGTTTTGCGTTTATCAACTATTTTATCCACTACGGCCACGGGCGGATCGATGGAAACATTGACCGGAGGAATAGTATAGGAAAAACCGGTTTCTCCTTTTTGACGGGACAGAATCACCTCGTTTTCGTAGTTAAGCAGCACATCCCCCTGATCCTGTTTAAAGAAGACATCGCTGGCTTCCCGGGCATCTTTGGGTAGTACAGGCACGTTTTTATAGACATTGCGGACGAAATTGGTCGCTTGTGCTTCATTGCCGCCGGTCCGAGTTACCGCTCCCCAGAGAGCCAGAAAATTCCACCGGGCCACCCCAGAGGTTTTCGGGTTGGCAGTGATGACTTTAATCCCCGATTTGGCTAGATCTGGCCAGTTGCGGATTCCTTTGGGATTGCCCTGACGAGTAACTAAGGCTACCACGGAACGAGTGGCGATGCCGTTATTGGGGAGTTCTTTCTGCCAACCGGGGTTAACTAAACCCGCTTTTTGCAAGCGTTCCACATCGGAACCGATGGCCAAATTTACCACATCTGCATCTAATCCGTCGATAATAGCGCGGGTTTGGGAACCAGAGCCGCCATAACTCTGTTTAATCACCACATCCTGTTTTTTCTCTCTTTTCCATTTGTTGACGAATAGAGGAATAATTTTTGAGTAGGCCGATTGAGTCACCGCGTAGGAAACCAGGGTGATTTCCACGGTTTGTTGTTTAGCTTGCTGTTTATCCGCAGCTGCCAGCAGATTACTCGATGCCGATAGGGGACTAGAAGCTAGTCCGATTCCCGTTGTGACGACGGCAGCCGTAGCTAGAGAAATAAAAGGTAAGAGGGTTTTCGGTTTTTGGGATCTAGGCTCATGGATCACGATGTCATCGGCTCCTTTGTTTATTTATGGGAGATTGCTAGGTATTTTCTCTGAAATTGTATTTTATATGAAATAAGAAACAATTTCAATACATCACAGAAAAAATTATACTGTCTCAGTTGGGTTAGATGCCAATAAATCAAGCCATTAATGGCTTGATTAACTCAAAAAACTGGAAATATTCGATTTATAGGGCTTAAATGTGCCTTTAAATTCGCCTGAAGCCTCTTTATGCTTCCAGAATAGAAATTTTATCGTTTTTATGGAGAAGAAAGAAATTTTTAGCGATCACAAACCTCTCCCTAGGTGGGTTCACCGGTGAGGTTAGCGGACCTTAGCAACTATTACCCTAAAATTGAAGCGGTCTAACGACTTCAATCAATGAGCAGGGTGCGTTTCCCAAAATCCTGCATTAGGGAACGCACCCCAGGGCTGAAACAGTCCAGTAGGGTGTGTTAGCGTTAGCGTAACGCACGAATTTTGAACATTAGATAAGGTGCGTTACATTTCATTAACGCACCCTACAAGATCGGCGATCTGCTATGCAGTGCCTTCGGCATCGCACTTAGACTGACAGCTTCAATCAATGTGCAGGGTGCGTTCTCAAAAATCCTGCATTAGGGAACGCACCCTACAGCGATTGCGATCTATTCAGAAACTTGCCGCATAACGGCTAAGTTATGCCGTGCATCTCAGCGATAGGACGGCGATCGCCCTAATTTTTAAGCGTAGCCGACAATATCATGGAATGAATAACCGACCAACCCCCTTGTAATTATCAATATCTACAGCAATTTCGATCAGTCGTTCAGCGCAGCGCTCTCTATACTCAGCTTCACTCAAACGATCGAGATTTCCAATCGTCAACACTGGAAATGAGTTCTCTGTGTTCTCTTCTCGCATAACCTGCTCAAGGGAATCATCACCCTTCATATTTCAGTTAGCAGTAAGAATCATCATCTCCTGTTCTTGAGCATAGCGCCAGACTACGCGATCGCTACTTTCCATCGACAATCCAACCTCTCTAAAGGTGACAAATTGGACAGACTGAAACTCAAGCCAACCACGTTTTGCCAATATACCAAGAAAAATCAGCGCATAACCGTCGAGGTTGTAGTCAACTAAGAAAGTCATTGTTTTTGTGCGGCACGTCTGGCTCTCTGCTCCTCAAGCTTTGCCCAAAACGCTTCTTGCCCTGGTTTATGTGGCATTGCTACAATTCGAGCAAAGCGTTCACGGTTACGATCTTCCCAGTACTGGCGAATTTCTTCCCTATTCTGAAGAACCTCTTGATATTCAACCTCGACCTGAGCTTGGTTTGCCTCAATGTAGGACAAAGCTGCGTCAATTTGCGCGTCCGTGAGGTTAAATGTGTCACGAATCAGTTTAGGAGGATAATCAGCTTTTAGGAGATCGATCACATCATAGAGGGTGATGCGCGTGCCAGCGATCGTCAGTCCTCGCTCTGTACGGATAATTTTCGCTTGTTGGTTTGCCGTCCAGGTCATTCCCTTAGCTCCTTAGAATCCACTTAATGGTCAATGGTTTCACCAGACAAATATTGGTCAATTTTTTCTGACCAATCAGGTTCACCGTTCATTATAGCCCGCCCCTTACGCGACCAGATCAGTGTACTGCTAGGCAGTGCCTTCGGCATCCCACTTAGACTGACAGTTTCAATCAATGTGCATGGTGCGTTCCCAAAAATCTATTGGTGGAACAGTAGGACTTGCATTAGGGAACGCACCCTACGGCGATTGTGATCGCACTATGACAAAGGTTTAATTGTCACTAATCCCCCAGCAAAACCCTGAATATTCAACTCATAGCCATCAAGTAAACCCATACCAACTAATGGATCTGTCTCTGACTCATTGATTTCAATAGATTTGATCTGACCATCCCAGATCACAGTTGCCTCAAATACGTTAAACATACAGAGGCTTCCATCGCCCAAGATTCCCTCTTCTTGCATATACCACGTTAATCCTAGTGTTGTAATGATAGCAGAAGGCAACGTGAGAAATCCAGTGTAACCAGTGTCAATAACTGCTTTAATCGCTTGCCTCTGGTGATTTTCGCCTAGCACTACGAATTGAATAATTGCTTCTCGGCGCGAATTGACGCTCCCCATCATCATGGCGACACACTGGGGGAACGAAAGCCAAAACGATGGACGGCACGATGTCCAATGCGAATACCAAATATTTGTGCATCAGGAAAACGTATTAACAGTTGTTTAGCAGCTGTTAGGCTGTCGTCAGCCACTTCAAAAGCCCCTGTTTCGATGTCTATTGCTACAATCTTCCCATGATTCCCTTCCTCGATTTGAGAGCGTACCTGAGACTCGTAGACTTCGTGTCCACGTCGGGCAAATTCTTCTTTGCTGTAGCGGGGTTGTCGAACTGTCATTGAAGCGACCCTGTGGCAACTTTTGCCCCTCTATTTTAACCTAAACATTGGGAATCTTCGCTAACATCCCTCAACTGGGCCCACAAGAGCGGCACCGCACCTAACCTCACAGCTTCAATCAATGTGCATGGTGCGTTCTCAAAAATCCTGCATTAGGGAACGCATCCTACGGCTGAAACAGTCCAGTCAGCGTAACGCACGAATTTTGAACATTAGATAAGGTGCGTTACATTTCATTAACGCACCCTACAAGATCGGCTATCTGCTATGCAGTGCCTTCGGCATCGCACTGTCCAGTAACGCACGAATTTGTTGATTATCATTCAAGTTGTACATTTCATTAATACACTCTACGATCCAAATGTCTAATTATCGAAGACCTCATGTATTTGGAGGGACTTTCTTTATTACTCAAGTCACTTATCAGAGAGAGCCTTGGCTTTGTTGTGATGTGGCTAGAAAAGCGCTTAGGCAAGGAATCGAAAAGGTTAGGGTGAAATATCCTTTTGTGATTGATGCTTTTGTTCTATTACCTGATCATTTTCATTGTTTATGGACGTTACCAGATGATGATCAAGATTTTTCGGTAAGGTTACGATTAATCAAAACTTATGTCACAAAGCATTATGGGCAGGCATTGGGGGTTAATCGTGAAGTTTCTCGATCGCGGCAAAAACGAGGAGAAGGGAATCTTTGGCAACGCCGATTTTGGGAGCATTTAATCCGAGATGAACAAGATTTTGCAACACATTGCGATTATATTCATGACAATCCAGTGCGGCATGGTTTCTGTGAAAATCCTCAAGATTGGCAATATTCCAGTATCCATCGGTTTATCGCTCAAGGAATTTATCCCCAGGATTGGGGTAGTGGTGAACGTATAGCCAAGCCTGAAGGTTTTTGGGATGATTAAGCAATATAAATGTATCAAATGTAGTGGATTGTTTCAGCTAAAATAGGGCGATAGATTTCGGCTTAAAGTCTTAGATTATAGAATTTATAGCATTTTTCTAATACACCAAATTAGCTGAAACAGTCCAGTAGGGTGTGTTAGCGTCAGCGTAACGCACGAATTTTGAACATTAGATAAGGTGCGTTACATTTCATTAACGCACCCTACCATATCGCACTGAAACAGTCCAGTAGGGTGTGTTAGCGTGCGTTACATTTCATTAACTGAAACAGTCCAGTAGGGTGTGTTAGCGTCAGCGT
>NZ_SFBZ01000290.1:0-6209 GCF_007095495.1 Microcystis sp. M_QC_C_20170808_M9Col
TTAACCTGTTTGTGCCTTAAGTCCTTCCCTGTATGGATTTCAGCTACTTTTGAGCGTAGGCGCTCTCATCGAATTTTATTTTAAGTTAATTATTTGCATAACAATTCCCGAAGAGCCAAAATATGTTACATAATTAGCTTATCAGATTTATTATTAGTGACAAGAGGAGGTAATACTAAATCCTGTTTAAAAGAGGAGAGCGGGGTGTGGGGAGAAGGGAGTGCCGGAGCTGCGGAGTGGGGAGCAGGGAGAAACAATTGATAACTTGAGAGTTAATCACACTATTAAAAACGGATTTGGTGTAAGAGAGCGTTTCTCATCAAGATGAAGTATGACGGCATTGGGCATCATCCCCAGACGACCAGCTACTGCTGCAGCCTTCCCCAGTTCCAGCCTTCCCCAAAACCCGAGACTTTGTACCTCACAAGTAAGATAAATGCTTGTCCTAGACTAAAAGAAATAGGGTCTATTGGGGGAGATTCCGAGAAATTATGGAAGGAAGCTGCAATGAGATCGAGATTCGCAGTATTTTACTGAGGAATTTCAACTAAAAGCCTAAAATCCTAAATCCCAACACCCCAAAACCTCACACCCAACCCCCAAACCCGAAAAAAAATCTCTTGGCCGGTGGTTTTTAACGGTGGAATTGGGAACTATAGAGATGAAACCCGAAAGGGTGAATCAAGTCCTTGTGTAGAGGGAAACCCCTGATAAATTTCAGATTGCGTTGGAGGCAAAAATGAGAGAAATTTCGGAGCATCCGGTCAACGGGGACTATTGTCGGGCATCTTTTGCCATTGTTGTTCTTGGCAGCCTAGCTAGGTAGGTAGTTATGAGCGAAATATTGCTGGTAGAAGACAGCCAAACGCAAAGGGAACTGATCTGTGATCTACTCCGCAATAGCGGCATTAAGGTCACGATCGCCACGGATGGGGTGGAAGCCCTCGAACATATTCAGAGAGCCAATCCGGATCTCGTCGTCCTCGATATCGTCATGCCCCGCATGAATGGTTATGAGGTGTGTCGTCGTCTCAAGTCGGATCCAAAAACCAAAAATGTCCCAGTGGTCATTTGTTCCTTGAAAGGGGAAGTCTTTGATCGCTATTGGGGCATGAAAATCGGAGCCGATGCCTACATTGTCAAGCCCTTTGAACCGATTGAGTTCATTTATACCATTAAACAACTGTTGCGCCGATAAAATCGCCCTCACCGGGGACAGTCTAGCGATGACATAGGTCAAGAGAGCTAAAAACGCCGCCCGAATTATTAGTTGCAAGAGAACTAAACTCATGCTTAACAACGCCGATTTTTTTGCTGGTAACGCTCAAAATATCGCCCCCGACAATCAGGAATTACAAACTCCCGTCGGTGAACTGTACTTGCGATTTTATCTACCCTCTCAGGACGAGTTTGCCCTTAGTGCCGTGGGAATTTGCGAGGTAATACAGCAACCACTCGATCGCATTACCCCGATTCCCAATGCTTCACCCTTGCTCCTCGGCACGATCAATCTCCGGGGTCAAGTGATCTGGGTGGCGGATCTCGGGCAATTTTTGGGGGATAGCAGCCGCTTAAACACCGATCGAGCCGAAATTCCCATAATTGCGCTCAAAGAAGAGGAAACGATCCTCGGTTTAGCGGTGGAACGTTTGGGAGATATGGAATGGCTCGACCAAGATAAACTAGGTAGTGCGGCCAGTATTCCCGATCAGATCGCCCTCTATGTGCAGGGAGAGTGGATTCTGGGCCAAGAATCAAAAAAAACCTTAAGACTACTCGATCATCTGGCCATACTCCGTTCTGCCCGTTGGGCGGCTTAAAACCTGAAAAAAATAGCAGAATAGGATTTATAGGAATTCTTTCTTGAAACTACTAACTACTTCATTTAACTTTACTAGGGGAGGGGCAAATGCCGTCAGGGAAAGAATACGCAAAACTTTATAGAAAGGCTAACACCGCCTATTGCCAGGGCAACCTCTCAGATGCCGCCGTCATTGTCAAAGAGATGATCAGCAAGTATCCCGAGGATGCCAATGTCATGCTTTTACAGGGTCACATTCATCTAGGACTACAACAATACAGATTGGCGGAGGAACGTTACGAAAAAGTGCTGCAATTGGCTAAAAATTCTCCCAATAGCTCCGATCTAGTCGATTATGCCCAGCGTGGTCTCGATCAGATTCGGCAATTGCGTTTTGAAGCCGAGGAGGGAGATTTTACGATCGCTGCTACGGAAAGCATTGCCTACAGCGAGGCAGCTTTCGATCTAGGTCAAGGTTTTAACCATTCTCGCTCCTGGAATTCGCCAGGGGCTGACCCCGATGGACAAAAAAAAGGGCTGGATTGGAATAGTAGTCTTTTCAATGAGGAGGATCCCAGCGAGCCTACGGTAAGTAAAGTCCATTCCTATGACGATGATTTTGAGGAATCGGAGGAAACCGCCTTTAGTTCCCTTACCCTGCCGGGCCCTGGCTCTCACGGTTCCCAGTGGTCTAGGGATTCGGCGGAGGGGGAAGCCCCTTTCCCCTTTTTAGAAGCGGCGGAGATTGACTCGCTGGAGGAAGGGTGGGACGGTGAGTTAGGGTCAACGGGAGAAGCCACTTTTATGGTTTCCTCTGCTCTGGGGGGAAATCCCCTCACCGGTAGAGATCAGGAGTTATCCTATAGGGATACCCTAGAAGAAAGCACTTTTGCCATTGACCCGGAATCGACCTACCCACAAGGGGCAAAAACTGGCCCTAATCAGGGCAGAGTCACTCAAAAAAGAGACGAGGAAGACGAAACCGGAGATTTTGGGGAACCAGAACTCAATGATGAGGATTTAGACGGTTTTTCCCCACTGGCTCTGACGGATACGGTTCAAGGACTGGGGGACTGGGAGCTATTTACCCCTTCGGGGGGGGAAGCTTTAAGTGGTGGTTTTCTCCCCGAACCCAGTGCGCGCCTTAATGCCAGTTCTGGTGTGGGAGAGCCTAGTTTTAATCCTTCTCGTCTAAAAACCCCCAATGACAAAAGAGATAGTCATCTTACCCATGCCTCCGAGCGCTTGCTCAAGCCAGTGGTGGAAGTCAATCCGGGCAAATTAGGCTTTTTTGTCAACGCTTCTTTAGGCAAAAAACAACTAATCCTAGCGGCTTTAGCGGGTATTACCCCTGTGATCATAATTTTTGCCGTTAGTACCACCTCTTGGCTTTCTACGCTCTTGGCTGCCAAACCAGCCCCGAATAGCCAGGCAAAAACCGAAAGGGTTGCCCCCAAACCGGCCCCGAAACCGCCAGCCTCAGCCAGTCTTTCCCCCTTCAGTCAACCGGTACTAACCATGATGTTATTAACCGGACTGGGAACCATGGCCCTGACTTGGCTAGGTTTACAGTTGCTAATTAGTCAGATTAAGCGCAGTCTCAACGATCTGCAAAGCCAATTCGAGCATCTCTCGGAAGGTAATTTTAACGCTAAAGCGACGATCTACTCGGAAGATGAATTCGGTCAACTGGCCAATCGTTTCAATCAGATGGCTCGGGTGGTGGTAGTTACCACCACGGAAGCCCAACGCCGCGCCGCCGAAACGGAACGGGAACGGGAAGACTTACAACGGCAAGTGATTCGACTTCTCGATGATGTGGAAGGAGCGGCTCGGGGAGATCTGACCGTGGAAGCGGAGGTAAGCGCCGATGTTTTAGGGGCGGTGGCCGATGCTTTTAATTTGACTATCCAAAACCTGCGCGAAATTGTCCGACAGGTGAAAAAAGCGGCAAAACAGGTGAATCAAGGCAGTACCAATAGTGAATCTTTCGCCCGCAATCAGTCTAGCGATGCCCTGCGGATGGCGGAGGAATTGGCCGTCACCCTTAATTCGGTACAGATGATGACCGACTCAATTCAACGGGTGGCAGAAAACGCCAGAGAAGCCGAAGAAGTCGCTCGCACTTCCTCGATTACCGCCCTGAAGGGGGGCGATTCCGTGGAAAGAACCGTGGCGGGAATTCTACAAATCCGCGAGACCGTATCAGAAACGGCGCGAAAAGTCAAGCGTTTGGCGGAAGCTTCCCAGGAAATCTCGAAAATTGTCGCGGTAGTCTCTCAGATTGCCTCGCGGACCAATTTATTGGCTCTTAATGCCTCGATTCAAGCGGCGCGAGCAGGAGAGGCGGGCCGCGGTTTTGCGGTTGTGGCCGATGAGGTGCGTCAGTTGGCCGATAGAGCCGCTAAATCGCTTAAGGAAATTGAACAGATCGTTTTACATATCCAATCGGAAACGGGTTCGGTAATGACGGCGATGGAGGAAGGGATTCAACAGGTTATCGATGTCACCGAGCGCTCGGAACAGGCGAAGAAGTCCCTAGAAGATATTATCCAAGTTTCTAATCGTATCGATACGCTGGTGCGATCGATTACCGCCGATACGGTTAAACAACGGGAAAATTCCCTCAATGTCGCCCAAGTTATGCAGTCGGTGGAGTTAACCGCTCAGGAAACTTCCCAAGAATCCCAACGGGTGGCGGGTTCTCTGCAAAAATTGGTGAGTATCTCCCGGGAGCTGCTTTCTTCGGTAGAACGGTTTAAGGTAGACTCAGAGGATGATCGATAATCGGTGAGCGCTAATCAGTGGGTTATTGATTAGCCGCTATCCCTCAAGATTGACCGCTAGAGTGAGTAAAGTTATGCCTAAACTTAGTCTCTGTATGATTGTCAAAAATGAAGCCGAAAATCTCCGGCGCTGTTTGGATAGCGTTAAAGGGGTGGTGGATGAGATGATCGTTATGGATACGGGTTCGACCGATGATACGATTGCTATTGCTCAAAGTTACGGTGCCATAGTTCCTAGCTACGATTGGCGGGGTAATTTTTCCGATGCCAGAAATGAGGCTTTAAAATATGTTACTGGCGATTGGATTTTAGTCCTTGATGCTGATGAGGAATTAAATGCCGCTATCGTACCGAAAATGCGTCGGGCAATGGAAAAAGAGGAAAATTTAGTGATTAATTTAATCCGCCATGAAATCGGAGCCGTACAATCACCCTATTCTCTAATTTCGCGGCTATTTCGCCGACATCCTCAGGTCACTTTTACCCGACCCTATCACTCAATTATTGATGATAATGTGGCCATTTTATTAAAAAAAGAGCCTGATTGGAAAATAGTTGAACTGCCAGAAATTGCTATCTTTCACTACGGTTACACCGTCGATAAAATAGCCAGCTTAGATAAGTTTGAACGGGCAAGAAAAGCGATGGAGGGTTTTTATCAGCAACATCCCCACGATCCCTATGTGTGTAGTAAATTGGGAGGCTTATATCTAAAGATTGGCAGGGATAAAGAGGGTTTTAAGCTGCTCAAACACGGTTTAAAATGCCATGGCTCTAATCCGCATATTTTATACGAGTTATATTATCATCTCGCTAATTATTATTATTCAGTGGAGGAATTTAAGCAATCAGCCGATCATTTTGTTAAAGCGATTAAGCAGCCAATTTTAGATAAATTAAAACTGGGTGCTTATAATAATTTCGGTGGGTTATTGTACGAAGCAGAAAACTACGAAGCTGCCTTATCTGTCTTTGAGAAAACCGTAGAAATTGATCCTAGCTATGCCGATGGTTACTATAATTTAGGACTGGTTCTCAAACAACTGCATCGGCTACCAGAATCGATTAAAGCTTATAAAAAAGCTCTCAAGTTAAACCCCGATAATCCCGCTATTTACCAAAATCTAGGGGTTGCTTATATAGTTTTCGGTAGTTATAATGAGGCGATCGAGATTTGGCAAAAAGGCCTACAATTATTGAAAGATCAGGGTAATGTATCTCGCGCTGAAATGCTGCAAGAAACCCTAGAAGCTCTGGGAGCAAGTGTATTGAGGGATGAACAGTAACTGTTCACCGTTGTTGGAAAGATTGGGAGCAGCCACTGTACTAAAATTCTCAATAGGCAGTTGAAATGCAGTACATCTGATTGCTAAAACCCTGTCTAGTCAACTCCTGTGAGGATTTTTCCGAACTAATTGTTAATAGGATTATCGAGGGGTTAGACGCTGAAGACTTAGGGGTTTTGATAGAAATGATCAAGAGATAATTGCTGCCGTGTAATTGGGGTCTGCTGAAAAAGTTTTTCCTAGGGGCAGGGTGTAGGGTGTGGGGTGTGGGGTGTGGGGTTTTACCCATTTTCATCGGGTAAATTACCTAATTTTCAGGGAAAAAGTCCAGGGATT
>NZ_SFBZ01000291.1:0-27620 GCF_007095495.1 Microcystis sp. M_QC_C_20170808_M9Col
TTACAAAGACTTAATAGAAGGGATTGAATTGGCTATGTTAGAAGTTACTCAAAAAGATATTCGCAATTGGTTTACTCACTGTTGCTACTGTACCTCATAAGTCAGAGAATTGCTATAGTTTTGATTCCGCACACCAAAACCGAATTAAATACTCTAGGGAAAATAAGCTTAAAATTCCCCAATCAAGCTGACGTAACCACATTTGCCAAGTGGCGGATAAGGGATAGGTTTGAGCCACATAAATCCCCAAAGATAGTAAAATTAATGCCAAGATAAGCAGATTTACCGTCAGTCCGATCGCCGTGGTGACATCCTCTAAATAAAAAGCTATTTTGGCACGAAAAGAGAGCATAAATTCAGCTATCAGTAAACAGTAAGCAGTAATCAGTGAACTGAAAGCTCACATCTGATAACTGATCACTGATAACTGATTAAGGTAATTCCACCGAAGTTGGTTTAGCAATATGAGGTAAACCCCAACCTAATTTTTCCCGGAGGATGCGGAAGAATTCCGTCGATTGCAGACGAATAAAATGGACTTGGTGGGGTGATTTCTGCACATTAATTCGATCTTCTGGCAAGATATAAGAACCGCCATTACCGTCCACTACCATCACCATCCGATTAGCAGTTGCCGGGAAAATATTTACAGTTTCCTTGTCAGAAAATACCAAGGACCTGGAAGCTAAAGAATGGGGACAAATGGGGGCTAATTGTAATACCGGCACATCGGGAGTTATTACCGGGCCACCGGCGCTGAGAGCATAGGCAGTAGAACCGGTAGGAGTGGAGAGAATCACCCCATCGGCAGCGATATCGACGGGCGCGTGTTCACCAATTTGAATCTCAAAATGACACATACTGGTGAGGGGTTCGCGGTGGACGACCACCTCATTGAGAGAAAGTGCCTCCCAGAGGAGGGTATCTTCGCGAAATAGTCGCACCGTGATCATCGAGCGATTTTCGATGGTGTAATTCCCCTCTAGAACCAGTTCTAAGGCGGGTTCAAGCTGATTTAGGTAAATTTCGGTCAAAAAGCCCATGTGTCCCGTATTGACCGTTAACAGGGGCAAATTGAGGGTGGCCAACTGCCGGGCTGCCGATAGGACTGTACCATCGCCCCCCAACACGATCGCAAAACTTAAATCCTGATCGAAGTGGGGGGGGACTAACTGATCGATCGGGGTAAAACAAACCGGACGAGAGGGTTTAGAATGGCCTAGCAGGCCACCGCTGCCGGTAGCCATAAACACCTGCCAACCTAGGGAAAGTAGCTGATCTTGTATCTGATGGGCTGTTTTACAAGCGATAGGCTTAATATCGTTGTAAATAATGCCGATTTTGGGCATTGACAAATTTTCCTACTGCTGAATCACGCTTTCTTTTTGAAAGGAGTTTTCTTCTTCTTCTGAGCTTTTTGTTTCTCGAAGTCGATTTCCTTGAGCTTCTTGAGAATGCGGCTAAAGTATTCTTGTAAATAGGATTCTAAAGTAGTTGTTTGACTCGGATCAAGGCCAAATACTTGATAAACTTCTTTCATTGGAGCATCAAGAGCTTGACCACTAGCGAGAACTTCCGCAAAAGCTAGTCGGTCGGATATATTATAGGTCCATTGGAAACAACGGCTTATTCCCCGCATAAAACGCAGTAATCCCATGGGTAAACGCCAAATTTTCCCCTCTTTACCCGATAAGCGTTCGCAAACTTCGATAATTTCTTCAGCTTTCCAAGCTTTGCTGCCCACCACGGGATAGGATTGACCGACGGTTTCGGGGACTTCTAGGGCGCGAACGGCGAATTTAGCGATATCTTGGGTGTCCATGTAGGCGATCGCCGTACTTTCCCCCGTGATCCAGACCGTTTGATTATCTAACATCGGGATGGCGTATTGACCGATTAAACCCTGCATAAAGCCACAGGGACGCAGAATTGTATATTTTAAACCCGATTCTGCTAGAAATTTCTCGGTACAGCGTTTTATCTCCATTAAAGGCACGTTGGGATATTTTTCGGCATTGAGAATCGAGAAGAAAATAAAGCGATCGACTCCCGCAGTTTTGGCCGCTTGAATCAGATTAACTTTACCATCCCAATCCACCTGTTTAATGCTGGCTGAGTCCGTCGCCCGGGCCGTAGCGGCATCGATCACCGCGTCCATTCCCTCTAAAGCGGTAATAATGGTACTCTTATCCCGCAGGGTTCCCCCGACTAATTCCGCGCCCCATTCCTTCAAAAAAGCCGCTTTTCTCTGACTGCGTACCAAACAACGCACTTGATGTCCCTGATCGATGGCATGACGCACGATCTGTCGCCCTAGGGTTCCTGTCGCACCGACAACTAATACTTTCATCTATAATTAATTTTTTGTTACATTTGTTAACACTTCTCTAAGATACTATCAAAAAAGTGGATCATTGGGGATAGAAAAATTCTAAGATTCCCCGATCCCCGTCCAGTTCTACCATTGTTCCCACCGGTAAAGCGGCATTATCGCCATCATGACCGAAAGGTAACTCAGCAATAACCGCAATACCCAAATCGCCCAAACGCTCTTTTAAGACTTCCTCTACGGTTTGACTATCACTACCGGAGGCCGCCAGACAACGGCTAAAACGACCGAGAGCAATGCCTTTAATTTGGGAGAAAATGCCCAGCATTCGCCACTGAGTTAACATTCGATCGATCCGGTAGGGGGCCTCGGTTACGTCCTCTAGGGCTAAAATTACCCCCTCTAGGGTGGGTTGAACCGAGGTTCCGAGGAGATGGGTGGCTACGGTTAAATTAGCTGGTAATAAGCGTCCCCGCACTTTGCCCCCACCCCAACCTTGACCGACAAGAGGGGCTAAAGGACGACCTTCCAGAAGAGAAAAGAGGCGATCAATTGATTGGGGACTTTCTTGGGCTAAGGTGGTTAAAACTGCCCCGTGAACGCTACAAATGCCCTGTTTCGCTAAACTCCATAAAATCCCCGTCACGTCGGAAAAACCGATTAACCATTTCGGGTTAGTTTTTGCCCATGTCCAATTTTCTAAGAGGCGAGCGCTACCGTAACCCCCCCTAGCGCAGAGAATTGCTTGACAATCGGCATCTTGCCATGCTTGGGCTAAAGCTTGACGACGTTGCTCGTCGCTACCAGCGAGATAACCGAGACGATTCGACCAATTCTCGCTAAATTCCACTTGATAACCCCTCGATCGCCAGATTTCTACGCCTTTTTCTAGGGCGGCTAATTCCTTGACGGCTCCACTGGTGGCCACCAGAGAAACTTTAGCACCGGGTTGCAGAAACGATGGGATGATCATAGGTTAGTTCTCTTTTGTTGGCGGATTAAGCGGAAATTACAGGTAATTTTGTGACAGCATGAAAACTGACAGCATATTCTATCGAATGTTTCTCGATTTTCCCGATTCGTTCTTTGAATTAATCGATCGACCCGATGCTATCGTGAGCAATTATCGATTTACTTCCCAAGAAGTTAAACAACTAGCTTTTCGATTGGATGGTTTATTTTTGCCGCTCGATAATCTAGAAAATTCGCCCTTTTATCTGGTAGAAGTGCAGTTTCAAAAGGATGAAGACCTATATTATCGATTATTTTCGGAACTTTTCTTATATCTTAGACAGTATAAACCTTTATCACCGTGGCAGATAGTTGTTATTTATCCTAGCCGAGAAATTGAGCGAGAACATCCCCAGCAATTTGCAGATTTGTTATCCTTGGACAGGATTAAACGAATCTATCTGGATGAATTGGCAAATGACGAGACTCCTTCCTTAGCGATCGCCATGATCAAATTGGTCACGGAAAGTGAGAGTCAAGCTGTTACTTCTGCTAAGATTTTAATTAAACAGGCTCAAAGAGAACTGAGCGATCGCTTAGTGCAGAAAAATGTCATTGATTTAATCGAAACGATCATCATTTATAAGTTACCCCAAAAAAGTCGAGAGGAAATTGAAGCTATGTTGGAACTACAAGACCTAAAACAAACTCGTTTCTATCAAGAAGCTTTTGGAGATGGCATTGAACAGGGAATTGAACAGGGAATTGAACAGGGAATAAACTTGCAAAAATTGAAAACAATTCCGCTACTGCAAGACCTCGGTTTAACCCCGCAACAAATCTCGGAACGCTTAGACTTGACTCTGGAAACAGTGCTTAACTATTTGGCACAACAGCAACAATGATCAATCCTGTTTCAACAGTCTAGAAAAGCATCAATAGTAGTGAATCAGTGACCTTTAAGCTATCAGGGATAACTCGATGAATAATGACTTATTGACTTTCTTCTTTTGTGTTGCCCTTCTCATTCTCTATCTAGTTTTTTCAGCTTTAACCGAGATGGGAACAAAATGGCCTTGGACAAAAAAATAGAAATACTTATAGAGGTTAATAAACATAACACCGGCCAAGGTATTCGGCCATTGGAAAAATTATCGAGATTTGCTATCTAAAAAATTAACTCGATCGCTCTACTGATAAAATATGAAACTAATTGCTGATATTTCTCCCAGTTTGGATTTATTCTTGTTGCTTTTTTTCTGGCATTGTCTCATCGGTGGCATTGCTACAGTAATCGCTATCAATAAAGGCTATCCAAGATTAAATTGGCTAATCTTCGGACTTCTGGGAGGGACTTTTACCTTTTTTATCGCTCTTTTCCTGAAAAAAAAGCCCAAAATTTAAGGAATAATATGGCTTGATCATCCTTTAATAGTTCCCATCAACACCTCTAAATCTTCTGCGTCTAACTCCTCTGGGATACCATTGCGAATTAATTCCGAAAAATCCTCATTAGGAACCATAAAACATAGTGCATAAAGTCTTCCGTCCCCCACATTTCTAATCTCGTGAATACCCGTGGGACGGACTAATAAACTATCCCCCGGACCGAGGGGAATCGGTTTACCATCACAGATAGCCATTCCCTCCCCTTTGAGGATAAAAAACATTTCTACGGCAAAATGATGACGATGGGTAGGGGTGCAACCGTGGGGATCGAAAATTTCCACACAGACGGTCAAGGAATCCCCCGCTACGGTAGAATCAAAGACGATCGCCAAACGATTCGTATCCCCAGCGCTAATGCGAAAAACTTGATAATCCCGGGGAGATCGAATCACGGGTAACATACAATGATCGCTGGTTAGTTGGCTATTCATCGCTGATTTCGATCGAAGTGTGGATGATTCTAAGACTAGCAAAAATTTTCAACTTCGCTCGATTGCGTCCACCACTTTACTCACATCTACGATCGCGGCCACATCATGAACGCGCAGGATATCGGACCCCTTAGCGATCGCTATGGCACAGGCCGCCGCCGTTCCGAAAACTCGTTCTTTTGGGTCATCTTTGCCTGTAATCTCGCCGATAAAGCGTTTTCTCGACAATCCAATTAAAATAGGTAAACCTAAATCCCGAAATTGCCCTAATTCTCGCAATAACTCAAGATTTTGTCGTCCAGTTTTGGCGAAACCAATCCCCGGATCGATGATAATATTTTCCCTAGCAATACCCCACTGTAAAGCTTCCTTAACGCGATTCTGTAAAAATTCTTTAATTTCCTTGACTAAATCGTCATAATGTGTTAGAGATTGCATGGTTTGCGGATTGCCCCGCAGGTGCATGAGGATGATGGGAACGGCCAATTTAGCCACCGTGGGCAATAATAGGCGATCGAAGGTTCCCCCAGAAATATCATTGATCAAATCGGCCCCGGCGGCGATACCTTGGGCTGCCACGATCGCCCGGGTAGTATCGAGAGAGATAGGAATAGAACTTTGTTGTCGAATAGCGGTGATTACGGGGATAACTCGCGATAATTCTGCTTCTAGGCTAATTTCTTCGGCTCCCGGACGGCTGGATTGACCACCGATATCGATTATATCAGCCCCGGCCTCGATCATTTTCATCGCCTGTAGCAGGGCATTTTCAACATTGTCGAATTCTCCCCCATCACTAAAACTATCGGGAGTAACGTTTAAAACACCCATGATATAGGTGCGTTTTCCCCAAGCAAAAATATGTTCACGAATTGCCGTTAAATTAGACATAATACTAAATCCTGTTGAAAAAGTATAGGAAAGTGAGCAGTTTTTTCAGTGAACAGTAAACAGTGAACTGATAACTGATAACTGATGGTCATAGTTAATTTTTAGGTAGAGAAGAATCTTTTAATTCAAAATAAGCTTGTACTTCTTCTTTCCAGAGTTGATATTTTTCTTGAATTAGTTGATATTGACTGGCAAAATCGAGGGGCAAATCAACGAGATTGGTATCGATATCGGATTGCACTAATTCCCGTTCGATCAGGGTTTCTCGGATAAATTTTAAACATTCTTGTCTGAAAGTTTCCGCTTGATCAATAATTAGCTGGACTTGATTAATTGCTCGATCATACAAGGGGGTTTGTGAATGAAAAATTTCGGAAGATGCGGCCAGATTTCGCAGTCTATGTAATTGATTTTTCTTTTCTACTAAACTGGCAATTTTGGGGTTAATTTCAAAAAGTAAGGTTTTCACCAGAGGAGCCAAGCGGCGAGTATTAGTATAATCGTAGTTATCAAGGTCTGATTTAATCAAGTGTACCTGTTGTAAATCGACGGTAATATCGTGGAATTGTATCTCGGTTTCGGTGATGGTGGGATGAATCGTTTTAACTTTCCAAGTAGTAACAGAAGTCAACTGCTGGTGATTGCTATTAACCATTTGCCGCTCCATTTTCAGCACATCAAGGGGAATGCTATAAATTTTTTTCTCAGGAATATAGATGACATCACTACCGAGAATGCGATCGATTTTAGGACGACGATATAAATAATGATACAGGAATCGATAAAAGCTTTTACTGCCTTGAAATATCTGGACAAATAACCAAATTTTCCATCTGAATAACCCGCTAAGAAAGCGTCCGAATAGATGGGAATTCGAGGAGGGGTTATTCATGAAATTCCGTTATCAGTTATCAGTGAGGGATTGGGGGTTTGGTTCTTTTCAGTGAGCGGTAAATAGTAAACAGTAATCAGGGATAAAGATGAAGATAACTAACTAACTAATTAACTTAAAACTTACATCTGATAACTGATCACTGATCACTGATCACTGATCACTGATCACTGATTAAGGACGTTCTCCGGGTAGATTTTTTGACGATGTTGGTTTCGATCTTACCTGTTGACGACCGTTGCGAATAACTTGTAACATTTCCCCTAATTCTCGATCGAGATGTTCTAAAACCGCTTCGGCATAGTCGTCAGCGCCTTTTTGAATTTCATGACATTCAGCTTGGGTTTTTTGTCGTAACTGTTGCACTTCCTGCAAGGTGCTGTGACGCATCTGTTCGATTTCATCGAGGGTTTGTTGTTGCAAGGATTCACACTCCTGCTGAACCCGTTGACGAATTTGGGCCGCTTGCCGTTCTGCTTGTTGAATAATACCGGACTCATCGAGAATTTGGGCGGCTCTTTGTTGAGCGGAACGAAGGACTTGTTGAGCGTATTCTTCTGCTTTAGTGATAATTTCCTGTTCTTCCTGCAAAATTGCTAAAGCTTTCTGTACTGCTGGTGGCACGGTTTCATAGATGAGATCGATCTGTTCGGCTATCTGTCCCTCATCGATGATTGTCCAACGGGTGAGGGGGATATGGAAACTATCAAAAATCATCTCTTGCAGACGCGCCAAATCCTGATAGATATCGAAATCGACGGGTGGACTGGGAACCCCACTATTAGAAGTGTTAGGTACTGCTTTTCTGCGATCATTAGGTTCTCGGCGCGCCATAGGTTCAGATCGTCCTCATTGCTGTATTCTAGTATGTTAACTGTAGTATGAGTAAATATCTCTAGAAACGTTTTCTGGGACTAGATGGGTGACGGAGCCACCGAATTGAGCGATTTCTTTAACCACGCTACTACTTAAAAAACTATATTCTTTGGTGGTGGCTAAAAAAACCGTTTCGATCCCTTCCCAGAGGGTTTTATTGGTATGGGCCATTTGCAGTTCTTTTTCAAAGTCTGAGAGGACTCGCAACCCCCGCAACAGCACCTTAGCGCCTTTCAATCTGGCATATTCAACCGTCAATCCTGAAAAACTGTCTATCTCAACGTTTTTCAGGTGTTTTGTACAGTAACTGATCTGTTCTATGCGTTTTTCGACGGTAAATAAGGGGTTTTTATGGGGATTGCAAAGAACTGCCACGATTACTCGCTCGAATAGTGGCACACTGCGTTCGATAATATCTAAATGACCGAGTGTAACTGGATCGAAGCTGCCGGGGTAGATGGCGATCATTTCTCAACCTGCACACCTCGCCAAAAAGCGATATATCCTTTGATATTTTGGGCTTTTGGTTTAGGATCGGGATAATACCAAGCGGCATCTTTATTGTCCTGTCCATTTACCCTGAGAGTATAATAACTAGCCTCTCCCTTCCAAGAACAAATGGTATGGGTGTTACTGGATTGAAAATATTCAGCTTTGATGGTATCGGGGGGAAAATAGTAGTTTCCCTCGACAATTTCGCAGTTATCGCTTTCGGCTACCACTGCACCATTCCAAATCGCCTTTGCCATGGCACTAACTCCTAGTTCTGGTTCAAAATTATCTTACAACAGAGTTTGTAAATGTTGAACCAGTTGGTTAACCTGCACCACTCCCTCGATTCGATCGATCGGTTGACCATTTTTAAAGACTACTAAAGTCGGTAAAGCTTGAATACCGTACTTAGTGGCTAAATTAGGATATTTGTCTGTATCAATTTTGACAATTTGTAGGCGATTTTTGAAATACATTCCCGTTTGTTCTAGAATCGGAGCCATCATTTGACAAGGACCGCACCAAGTGGCATAGAAATCCACTAACACGGGGAGATTAGTGGTTTGCAACAGTTGCTGAAAACTGGAAAACTCTTTTTTGACTGCCATAAATTGTCACCTCGCCGGAAAAATAGCCTTTTCCCTACTATAGCTTTTCTAAATGTCCCTTAGCTCTCCTGCAAAAGTAAGTTCTCGAGGTGCTATCGGCTCAAAATATCTTAAAACTCAGATAAATTTGCGATAATTTTCGGTTTTATGGCTAGGATAGTTGTCTCTTGTCTTTTTTATCCTCATCTCCCTGCTCCCCGCTCCCTGCTCCTGTCTCGGAGTCTCCTGTCTCGGAGTCTCCTGTCTCCTCACCTAACGGAAGATTTTTGATTTCTCCAGAGCAGTCATCGATCGCTGGGAAAATGCTAAGTTAAGTAAAGACTCTGAGCCAACTGTCCATGAACATCCTAACCAAGCTGCTTTTTCCCGAAACTAAAACTCCAGAGCAAGTAGGTTCGCCGCGAGTACAGAAAAGCCGCCGGGGAATCGAGACTAAATCCGCCGCCGAAATCGTGATTATGCGACAAGCGGGTAAAATTGCCGCCACAGTCCTTAAGGAAATCGCCGAGATCGCTCAACCCGGGATGACGACGGCGGATTTGGATGCCTATGCGGAAAAACGTATCCGCGAAATGGGTGCTACTCCCAGTTTTAAAGGTTATTATGGCTTTCCTGCCTCGATTTGTGCCTCCGTCGATAACGAAGTCGTTCACGGTATCCCTAGCCCGAAAAAACGCCTCAAGGCCGGTTCTGTGTTAAAGGTAGATACGGGGGCCTACTACCAAGGTTATCATGGGGATTCCTGTATCACGATCGCGATCGGTTCCGTCTCTCCCAAAGCCGAAAAATTAATCCGCGTAGCGGAAGAAGCTTTATATAAAGGCATAAATCAGGTAAAAGCGGGCAATTATCTGCTCGATATTGCGGGAGCGATCGAAGATCACGTTCAAGCTAACGGTTTCCAGGTGGTAGAAGATTTTACTGGTCATGGAGTCGGCAGAAATCTCCACGAAGAACCCTCGGTATTTAATTTTCGCACTAATCAGTTACCCAATGTCAAACTCCGCACCGGGATGACTCTGGCAATTGAACCAATTGTCAACGCGGGATCTAAACATACCAGAACTTTGCGCGATCGTTGGACGGTGGTGACGATGGATAATGCTCTCTCCGCTCAGTTTGAGCATACTGTCTTAGTAACCGCCACGGGGTACGAAATCTTAACCGAGCGCAATAACCTATAAAATTGTCTATCTAGGCATAATGGCAGAATCAAAGATTTTTTGCTCCGGAATCTTAATTGGAAGTTTGTTTAGCGGCAGGATTTAGTCAAAATGTTTAAAAATATCGTTGTTGCCTTAGATTGTGGGGAATTATCGGATCGAGTCCTTGATTCCTTGAATTCCCTTTCTCTAACGGCAAATTCTTGCCTCATCCTCACCCATATCCTCGGCAAGGAGGGAGATGAATCGCCAGTTGATCGCCCTCACCCCTCCCGTGAGATCATTGAAGATCAATTGCGCTGCTATCAATCCCAGATTGCTGCCCCTAGTGAAATCGAGGTCATCTTTGGTGATCCAGCGGAGGAAATTATTCGTTTAGCTAATATCTATCATGCTGATCTGATCGTGATCGGCAGTCGGGGATTAACGGGAGTTCAACGGGTGATCGAAGATTCTGTTAGTAGTCTCGTGGTGGCAGAAGCTACCTGTTCAGTATTGGTGGTAAAAGCATAGCAGCCAGCATTCAGCTAGAAAAGGTACTCTGGCAAGAGTGCCTAAGTAGTCTTGATCATCACTACGGATTAAAATTTGCAAATCTTATTTTTCCCCAATGTTTTCCCCCATACATTCCCCGGTATTTCCCCACTCACTCCCAAGTTTTCCACAGTTTACCCAGACTTTTCCACAGGCAACAGCGATAGAATCGGCACTTGCTTCTAGAAAAAATTAATCTTGATTGTAAAAATCCCGCTCGATAGATACTGAGTTATTGTTAAGTTGAGTAAATAAAATCTAGCTCTAACCCTTATTCCCTCGTAAATATTAAGTTTTTCTAAAGCATTCCTTTACATCTGGTAATATTGCAACTCCCCCCAACTTGGCTCACAATAGTCCTTACTGTCCACTGCACCAGTCAGGGATTTCCCCACTTCAGATTCAGAGGTAAACGATATGAATACATCAGTCAGTATCTTGGCAGAAATCCCCGAAATCCTCCACCAATCCCTACAACAATATCTAGAAACTCACCCCGGTTGGGATCAAGATGGTGTGTTTACGGCGGCTCTGTCATTTTTTCTACTTAATTGTCAATCCTCCGAAAGGATGAATTTTGAGGAGCAAAATAGCTGTGCCAAGGTTTATCTAGAAACTTTGTTCCAGCGCTCGGAGTGCTAATTCGGGGATAATAAGAGTCGGGTCATGGTTAAAAACCCGATTTTCCCCTATGAATTCCGATAAAACCCCTAATTTAATCATTCCTCAGCTAATTATCGGTTTGGGTAATCCCGAACCCAAATATGATCGCACCCGTCATAATATCGGTTTTGAAGCTGTGGACTCATTAGCACGGGATTGGGGGCTATCTTGGCAGGAAAACAAGCGATTTCAAGGTTTTATTGCCGAAGGTGACAGTCCTCTCCCGGGCAAAATTCGTCTCTTGAAACCCCAAACCTATATGAATCGCTCCGGGCAATCGGTGCGATCGGTGCTGGACTGGTATAAACTAGCTCCAGAGTCGATTTTAGTCATTTACGATGATATGGATCTGCCCCTAGGCCGGTTGAGAATCCGTCTATCGGGATCGGCTGGCGGACACAACGGTATTAAATCAATGATTGCCCACGTTGGCACGGAAAACTTCGCTCGTTTACGCATAGGAATCGGTAAATCAACCGAAAAAGCGACAATTTCCCACGTTTTAGGCCGATTCACCCCCCAAGAAAACGAAGTCATCTTGAAAGTGTTAGACTTGTCCAGAAAAGCGATCGAACTTGGTCTCAAACAAGGGTTACAAAAGGCAATGAGTCTCTACAATAATCAAAGTGTAGAGATTGGTTCTAATCTATGCTGATAGCACATAAGCCCGATTTTAGTAATGGTTATAATCGCCATTTTTGTCTATACTCTTACAGAACCCTCGGTCAAATTTTGATCGCCCTTTGCTAGATTAGGTCAATTTTTATCCTCGATATTAGCAGTTTAAGTATGATTAATCGCCAAAGTTTGCTGAGATTCGCCCACAAGTTTAATCTCATTTTATTGATAATCGCTACAGTTTTTTGTCTTTGGGGTAATCCCGCTTTTGCCCATCGTCCCCATGATGTGATTAGTCAATTGGAAGTTTCTCCCGATTTCCAGACAGATAATACAGTATATATCTTGGTGCGAAATAACTTTTATAAGTCTAGGGATGGAGGTAGCAACTGGACAAGATTAATTCAAGGTTTAGATTATACGGGTGAATTAAGTTCCCTATCCCTATCTCCCCTCAATAAAAATATTCTCTATTTAGCTTCAAGATCCGATGGTATTTATAAAAGTGAAGATGCGGGGGAATCTTGGCAGAAAGTTAATCAGGGTTTGGAAACTAAATTTATTAACTTCGTAGAAATTGCCCCTTCCGATCCCAATATAGTAGCGGCAGTGGGATTAGAAAAAGGGGTTTATTTAACCGAAGATGGCGGTCAAAATTGGTCAAATATTTTCCCCACCACGGCACTGATAACCTCTCTAGCTATTACTCCCAACAATCCTGATCGAATTTTTTTCGGGGATGAACAGGGTAAATTATACAGTTCCTCCGATGGGGGGAAAACTTGGCAGAATCTCCCCTTACCTGCTAATGTGGGGGCAGTGGATACAATTGCTTTTTCTCCTAATTTAGACAGGGATAAAACCTTTTTTGTCGGCACAAAAGAAGCAGGTATTTTTAAAACCGTTGATGATGGTAAAAGCTTCCAAGCTGTTAACGAAGGAATTAAGGATAAAATCATCGAAGACATCGTTATTTCTCCCCAGTATACCCAAAATTCAACCCTTTATGCCATCACTTGGTATGAGGGAATGTATGTTTCGCAAGATGGGGGCAAAAGTTGGACAAAAATGAGCGAGGGTTTAACCAAAGATAAACAGGCTGATGATTATAAAGTTCCCCATTTTATGGATTTAAAAATAGTTCAAGATACGATGTTTTTAGGGGGATTTAATGGCTTATTTAAAACCACAGATAGCGGCAAACAATGGCAGGAAATAGAAACTTTAGCCCGGGGAACAGTTATCGCCATGGCGGTTTCTCCTAATTATGCCGAGGATGCCACTGTCGTCATGGCTAATTATGTAGGCAATATCTTCATCAGTCGGGATAAAGGGGAAACTTGGACACCAATTAATCGCGGTTTAGAGGTTTATCGACTTGGTAAAGATCCCGAAGAATCAGGACAAGATCCCCGGCGTTTCTTTGACATTGCCTTTTCTCCTAACTATGGAGAAGATAGAACTATTTTTGCGGGGTTTTTACGCAATAAATTTGCCAAATCCGATAACAGTGGTGATTTCTGGAAAATTATCGAAATCGATCAGAGAGTCCGCGGTCCGAGGATAGTTCCTTCCCCAGATTTTGCCAAGGATAAAACTCTTTTTCTCACCAATCAGCAGGGTAGAATATTTCGTTCTACCGATGGAGGAAATACGGTTAAAAAGATCAGTGAAGTGGGCAGAATTTTTGGTAATTATGCCCCTGCCATGGTAGCTTCCCCTGATTTTGCTAAGGATAAAACTTTGTTTGTCACGGGAAAAGAGGGTATTTATCAAAGTGTTGATGGTGGACTAACTTGGAAAAATGTCAGCCAAGGAACACCTCTATCAAAAACCCCTAATGTGCAGTTGGCAATGTCTCCCAATTATCCCAGTGATGGAACTATTTTTGCTGGGACAATTTCTGGTTTGTTTGTCACCAAAGATGGGGCTAAAAGTTGGACAAAATTAGAGAAACCAGGGTTTAATCCGCAGGCATCAGTAGAAACCATTGCTATCTCTCCTGATTATGCTAATGATCGCACGGTAATAGTTAGTTTACAGGGAGATGGTTTGTTTAAATCTACCGATGGAGGAGAAACTTTTAAATCAATTGGTGATCCTAAAATACCCCTAGTGAAAATTCATAGTATCCCTTCCTCTGGTATCTCCGTCCAGTTTTCTCCTAATTACGCTCAAGATAAAACTTTATTCGGTTTTGGTGGCGCTAAAACTACAGTTTTTCGTTCCACCGATGGGGGAGAAACTTGGACAAGTGTAACTATTCCTCCTCACGCGGAAGAAAATACACCCCGCTATAAAATCGGTGAATTTTTCTCCAGTCCCCTTGGCACAATCTTGCGCGTGGTTATCCCGATTCTCCTGGCAATCGCCGCTTATTTTCTGGTGGGTTTCTTGAAACTGGAGAAAGTTATTAATCTTCCTAAACCATTCTTCCGCATGGCAGGGGCATTTATGGTTTTTCTCTTTGTTTTCTTCGCTATCATTAGCCAAGTTTAGCGGAAGTTTTCACCGGCGGGGCTTGACAAATCCCGCCGCTTGCCTTATAATTATATATATAATGGGAATCCGTGCCTGCCTGCGACCTCTGATTTTTACGGTAGTCAACCCCTCAGAGAATTAACCATCGGCAACGTAGGGATTGACCATCTTAGCGGGGTCAACAATGCGATCAAAATCCGCTTCTTTGATGTATCCCAGTTGCAAGGCTGCCACTTTCAGGGTTAAATCCTTTTCTAGGGCATAATGAGCGACGTAGGCAGCCTTTTGGTAGCCAATCACGGGACTTAAGGCAGTCACCAGCATCAAGGATTGATTTAAAAAAGCCTCAATTTGTTTTTGATTAGCAGTCATCCCCTTAACCGAAAACTGACAGAAATTACCGCAACCATCAGTGAGCAAACGGATAGACTGCATGAGATTATGAATCAACAGCGGTTTATAGACATTCATTTCCAGATGTCCTCCGGCGCCTCCCATCGTCACCGCTAAATCATTAGCCATCACCTGCAATGCTATCATCGATAAAGCTTCGCATTGGGTGGGGTTAACTTTCCCCGGCATAATTGAAGAACCCGGTTCATTCTCCGGCAGCTGTAATTCTCCGATTCCACAACGGGGACCACAGCTAAGTAAACGGATATCATTAGCAATTTTATACAGGGAACTAGCGATAGTTTTCAATCCCCCGCTCAAGAAAACTAGAGCATCGTGGGAACCTTGCACGGTAAACTTATTAGGGGCGGTAATAAAGGGTAATTTGGTCAGATTAGCGATTTCGGCAGCCACATCTCGATCAAAATCTGGGGGAGCATTAATTCCCGTACCGACGGCAGTTCCTCCCAAGGATAAACGATAGACTTTTTCTAGACATTTTTCTAGCCAATCGCTGCCATCATCCAATAAACCCACATAACCGGAGAATTCTTGTCCGAGGGTTAAAGGGGTGGCATCCTGTAGGTGAGTGCGACCAATTTTAACTATATTTGCCCATAATTGCGCCTTTTCATCGAGACTATTCCGTAATAGTTGCAGACTGGGAATTAATTTTTCCTTGACTGCCAAGGCAACGGCAATATACATGGCCGAGGGAAAGGAATCATTAGTCGATTGGGACATATTAACATGATCGTTGGGGTCCACGGGAGTTTTGCTACCCAGAGGATTCCCCGTCAGTTGACTACAACGATTGGAGATGACTTCGTTGATGTTCATGTTAAATTGGGTGCCACTTCCCGTCATCCAAACGTAGAGGGGAAAGTTATCCGCGTGTTGTCCGGCTAAAATTTCATCGCAGACTTGACAGATAAGGTTTTTTCTCTCCTGACTGAGACGATTTTTTTGCTGATTGACAATTGCACAGGCTTTTTTGAGAATGGCATAGGACCCGATCATCTCCCGGGGCATGAGATTATCACCGATACTAAAGTATTGTAGGGATCTTTGGGTCTGCGCTCCCCAAAGTTTATCGGCAGGTACGGGAATTTCTCCCATGCTGTCTTTCTCGATGCGAAATTCTGTCATCTTTAAGTTACTTCTGCATCTGGCCTGAAAAGAGAGGGTCTCCAGGACGACACGGATTCCCATTATAATAAAAGTATAAGTCAAGTCTGGCTGGTTTGTCAAGCCCTATGGGGACTTTTTCTGGCGGCATTTTTACCCGGGAGGTTGGCAAGAATAACTGGCAGGGCGCTGGGGCGATTAGGATGATTAAATGAGACAAAAACTGTTATATTTTAGGGAAGATAATCGGTAAAAAAGACGGGATTGGAGACTATGGACACAGCGATCGCATTAAGTTGGACATTGGGAATTATCTTAGGGTTGATGACCCTTTTGTTTATCTTACGGATCGTGCTGACTTGGAATCCACAGGTAGATTTAAATAGCTTTCCCTTTAATATTATTGCCTGGCCAACGGAACCTTTTTTAATCCCCGTGCGTAAACTCATACCCCCCTTAGGAGGAGTTGATATTTCTCCAATTATTTGGGTGGGAATTTGTACGCTGCTGCGGGAAATTCTTCTCGGTCAACAGGGTTTAATTACCATGGCATTAAAATAATTATTTAAGCAACTAGAATATGCTGACATAATTTATGTTCTAACTCTCGTTCCTCTTTTTCTAGGGTAATAATCGCCTGTTTGATAATACTTTTAACATCCATACCTTGGTCGTATTGTTTTAACCATTGTTGTGCAGTGTTACCTTCGCGGAGGATTTTTTGTAAGGGAGAGAGGAAACAACTAAAACCCTTTTCTTTAGCGATCGGATAAACTTGAACATAGAGGTCTTTAATCCAATCCCTAGCTAAGATTTCCCGGCCATCGTACCAATGTCTCAGGGTGGCATCAAGACTAAAACGTGCGGCAGCCTGTTCGTTTTCTTGGGTTAAAGTTAATAAATCCTCGCTGCGATTGCTGCTGGGTAATTGACTTAAAATTAAGGGGTCTAATTGGGGAGCTTGTAAAAGTTGAGTTAAACGGGCCTCTAAAAAAGCCATAACTGCTAATAAACTAATAGGATTAGCAATCAGGTCACAAATTCGCAATTCTAGACGATTGAGATTATAGGGACGATTGCTACCGTTAGGACGTACTGACACCCAGAGATGACGAACATTCTGCATCGTACCGAGTTTTAATTGTTCCTGGGTCCAAGTGACAAAATGTTTATGACTTTCAAAGAGGGGAACATAAGCGGGAGTTTGGGGGAAAACTTGCCAACGACGGGAATGGGACCGGGTGATTTTACCGTCGAGAAAGGGAGAAGAAGCACTTAAAGCCAAGTATAAAGGAGCTTCTAGGCGAATTAAGCGACAGGCACGCATTAAATCCTCATAATCGCTAATACCGACGTTAATATGAATACTGGCCGTGACTACATTAGTGCCGTAGGTCTGTTCGATATAGTCATGATAGGGATTGTGGGGGTCACTGCGATAAAAATATTGACTATCGCCCAGGGAGAGGGTACTGCCGGGGATGAGGGTATAATCGCCTAAACGACGCAAATATCGCCGTAGAGCGAGACGAGGTTTTAAAGTAGCGCATAAAAGACGGTCATAGTTAGTCATGGGAGCCGTAGTATATTCTACGTTACGACTATCCGGTTCCAGGACAAAACCATCTAAATCCTTGACAATGCGATCGGATAAACCGATAATTTCTCCGGCTGCTGTTCCGGTGTACATTTCCACTTCAAAACCTTTACTTAGGAGCATCGTCAATTCACCCTGCTGTGTCTATTTTGTAGTGTGACATTATTTGGACTGTAAATGACGTTCGATCAGCAGAATCGCCACTATATCATCAATGGGGCGATCGGGAAGACGCATACCTTGGGGGATGAGTTTCTGTAATCCTTTGGGGGGGAACATTTGCCAATAGCGATCGCGCGCTTCTAGGGTACTATTGCGTTCATCTACTAGAGTAATCGGGATGGTGATACGAGCGGCAATTTTTTGGCGCCAACTTTTCGAGGTGGTTTGGTTCCCCATCACCAATAATTCGAGCGGATATTGTTGACAGAGACTAGCTAAACGCTCGATCGCTTGTGACGATGCTATCACCTCATGGGTATAAATTTTCCCTGTCGATGACCTGACCGCGATTCCACATTTATCCTTACCCGGATCAAAACCGAGAATACACATAGTTTTTATCTTCTGCAGCAGTGGTCGGTTTTATTAAATCACTAAATTAGGGTCTTGGGTGTCGGGTTTTGGGGTTTTAGGGTGTTGGGGTTTTAGCAGGGTAAGCACATCTTAACAATCCTTGACAAAATTAACTTTATGTGAGTTGCTTACCCACGATTCAGGCATATTTGAGGAGAATTTGCCATCTCAATTGTTAAGCAAAAATCGACCAAATGGGTCGAGTTCTTGACTAGGGTTTGCGGCAAAAAGTTTCTCCTGGGGGCAGGGTGTGGGGTGTAGGGTGTAGGGTTATAACCAAGCATCACCTATATAGCACAAATTTACTGAGTAGATAAAAATAAACTTGAGTCAACGTGAAAAAACTGTCCTAACTTTACAGCTTGTTTTTCTGTTATTATTTGTTGGCCAATAAGAATATCAGAAACTATTGTTTTTGAACCTAGTATATCTGATAAATCTTTTTCTTGTAAGTTGTTAGCTTCCATGAGTTCCCAGAGTATTGAATGGGGTTCTGATTCTTCAAGGGGATAATGATCTTGTTCGTATTTTTCGATTAAAGTCAAGAGTAAATTTAACAAGGTGGTTTCTTCTAGACTGCGATTTTCTCCATGAGATAAGGCCTCAGCTAGGTTAATAGCCTGTTCGTTTTCTGCATCGTTTTCTATTACTTTTGGTAGATACTCGGCTAGTAACCTTCCGTAGGTATCACGGTTCAAAGTAAGGGTCATTTTTCCACTCATCTTTGTCATACTCCGCGTGAGTCAAAATGTACTTGATGTAAATTATTTGATCTTTGTAAACGATATCTACTGGCTGCGGTCGTGCCGGCAAGAAATAGCCCACCGTCTGACCCTGGCAAGTGACGGCGATGGGAGTAGTAGAACTCAAATATTTGGCGAGATGCTCCCGGAATTCTCCCATTCCGATTTTTTCTAGCATAGACTATTGCTTTTCCCGCTTGTGTACTGTTGTGTAGATAATTTTAGCAGAAAAATCTTAGGTTGGGGACGTGCTAACTCGCTGATAATGTTAGTATCACACAGGAATGTCATTTAAGCTTTCTGCAAATGGATTAGAACGATCTTGGCGAGGAGGAACTTCTATAGTATAGTTTTCTTCAGCACAAATTTGTCGCAATTCTGCTAAAGCTTGGGCTAGGTTATCAAAATCTGTTTGAGTTTCATGGGCAGCTAATTTCTTCTCTAAGAGCAATCTTTCTTCTTCAGAAAGGGATTGGATCATTTGGACGAGAGATTCAATCAATTTGGCATTCATGTTTTTTTCCTCTTTAGTAAGATTATCAAGATTCTAATTCGATTCCTCAAACAGTGATAGAAAATCACGGCGAACACTCACTAAGCTGTCAAGCATTAAATTACGAACAGCTTAACCTTCCGTAGGTATCACGGTTCAAAGTAAGGGTCATTTTTCCACTCATATTTCTGCTCCCCAAAACGAAAAGATAACTGCTGTATTTAAATTTTTACAGTTTATTTTAAATAAATCAAGAGATTTAACCCCGGAATCGTGCGCGAGAGAGTCCAGATAAGGAGAGTGATATAAAAGATGCCGATACCCCATTGATACCAAACTAAAAAAGAAATGATAGCGGGTAATTCTTGATCGCGAACTCGCCAATCATTAAAGCCTAATTTTAGCAAATTATTGAGACTTAAATCGTAATAATTTAACCAATTCCAACGCTTTTGCCAAGGAATAGGATTATAACGATCGCGAAAGAGGGGAAATTCGGGAACCACGGGTAAACGGGTGATTAATAAGCGTAATTGTCGCATACTACCATCTTGCAGGAAATAGGAACTATCCATTAAATCGTGATAGCGTCCCCGACGATAAAGTTCGATAACTAAAATTAAGGGTAAGGGGACAAGAATTAGGGCAATAGCTGTTAAAGTTAGTAGGGGACGACTGGCAGATTGCAGGATATTAAACACACCTGAAAGGGTGAGAATAATATAGCTAGTCACCATACAAAAGATTTCATAACGACTAGGAATTACTGGTTTAGGAGTGAGACGACGCACGCGATCGATTAACCAAAATAAACAGCCAAAATAGGCAAAAATTATGATTCCTGTCCCGAAAACTAAACTAAAATTTGTACCATCTTGACTTAAGAGTAATAGTAAAGCAAGGAAAGAAGTATGCAGAAAATCAGCTACCCAAGTGAGGTTAATTAGGCGAATAACTGAGATATTATTCAGTTTTTGTTTTAACTGTTGAAATCGCAATTTTTCGGTTTTGTATTCAATTTGATTGGCATCGGCAATTTGTTCTAGGGAGCGAAAATTACGAACTAAATTTCTTAAAACTGTCTCATTTCCTGTTAAGGTTGGTAAATAAATTGCTTGACCAATTACTCCTCTATCTCCCAGTATTTTCGCTTTATCAGAATCAAAAGCTAATCCTGATACACTCAAATAACTATTTTTAGTAAAAGTGGAATTACTAAAATCTACCTGATCTAAAAGTTTCACATCTTGAAAACTAACCACACCATTAAAATAACTAGACCGGAAAGCGCCTGATTTTTCAAAAGTGGCATTTCTAAAGGTTAATAAACTTAAAAATCTACTCTTAGAAAATAGCGGACGATCTCGCCATTGACTTTGGGAAAAATTGGCTTCCTTTTCCCAGAAAGTACGGGTAAAATCTGCGGGTTTATCGTATTTAGTTTGATCAAAATAAGCTTCAGCAGTAAAATGACTGCCATGGAAGTTAGTAATACTTTTAAAATGGGCCGTGCGAAAGATGGCTTTATTTAAAAATTGACTTTGACTAAAATTTACATCTCCCATAAAATTGGCTTTGGTAAATTTCGCTACCCTAGCAAAACGCGATTCTACCCAATTACTTTCACGACTAAATTTTGCTGCCATGGCTTCGACAATTTGCAGAAAAAAAGTCTTAGAAAAGTCCACTTCTCCCATAAATACAGTTCCCTGCAACTTCACAGGTCCGCGAAATACTGTGACATTAAAAACTGGTTCATCGCTATCGAATAAAAAATTTTCGTCCTGTTGTAATAACTGTTCTTCCGTGGGTGATAATAAGGTAGCGAGAGCCACTTTTGTTAAAGGAGTCGGTAAACCCAGACGGGAAGCGATAAAATTGCCTTGAATTAAGGAATTACTAAAATCTAAACCTAGGGGTTGTTTAGCGCGATTAATTTGACCTTGAATCTGTTGATAAAATTGTTCTTGCAGCTCCTTATTTTCATCGCGTATATCGATAACTAAATTGGCTAAATTAATGGTAGTCATCCCTTCTTTAAGGACGGGTGCGCTTAAACGTTCCTGCAATAAAGTTACTGTTAAGGGAACCCTATCCACTACTGCCAAACTAGGGAGAGAATGTACAGAGAAAAACAGAAAAACAATGATTAGTAACCAGCAGCCTTTCAACAACGCACCCACGACAGTTATTTTCCTAAACAAGCTTGGATAGCCATTTCTAAATCCTCTTGGTTTAAATCGGTGATAACAAAGACTTCCTGCACACTTTTTCCTGTCCTCGCAATCAGCTTAAAACCACCACGAATTGGTACTGATATCCGCAATTGTAACCGCGGACAATGACCTTTTGAGCGAGAAAGTACCCCCGGGGTGACAGTGGCGATTCCCTGATAGGTAATTAACTTTTCTAATACCGCAATCAACCCCGGAATATGAGTAGAATGATTCCAAACTAAGCGACCATTATTCATAATTATGCGGCCTCTAGGGGAGCCATGGTTAATCCTTCCCGTCGCAATTGTTGGTGATAAAGTTCCGCTTGTTCTTGGGGACCTGTCCAGACAATTGCCTGTCCTTGGTAGTGAACTTGATTAGTTAATTCCCAAGCTCGATCGGTAGTCATATCCGGGATATATTTAATTAAACAATTGGCCACATGATCGAAGGTGTTAAAGTCATCGTTGAGAACAATAACTTTATAGTTGGGATAAGTCTTTTTGACCCCTTGGGTGGACTTATCTAAGGTGGTACTGGGTGCGCTGGCCATAGAAGTTACAATAGGTTAAGGTTTTTGCAATTAAATTCGAGCATTTTGACAACAATTAAGCGGCAAAAGCCACAGAATTATTATTCAAAACCCGGCGATAGTAATTTAATAATTGTTTGGTGGCCGCTTGCCATGCCCATTTTTCCGCTTCTAGGCGCGCATTTCGTCGTAATTCCTCTCTTTCTGCCTTGGCGGTTAGTAATCTTTGGGTGGCACTAATTAAACCCTTCTCATCCCTAGGATCGAAGAGATGACCATTAACTCCATCGGTGACAATATCGGGAATTCCCCCCGAATTTGCCGCCACCACCGGACAACCGGCAGCCATGGATTCTAAGAGTACCAAACCGAGGGTTTCTGTGCGTGAGGGAAAAAGAAAAGCATCTGCGGAAGCAAAAGCGGAGGCTAATTCTAACCCCTGTAAATAACCGACAAAATGGGTATTTGTGTCGGCAAAATGACTTGTTAAAGCTTCCCGGTGGGGACCATCTCCCACAATGGCAAATCTTGCTTCGGGAATCGCTTCTAAGACTGGTTTAATGCGATCGATTTCTTTTTCGGCCGACACTCGACCAACGTATAATAAGAGAGGACTATCGGGGTTATTTTGGGATAATTTCAGTCTCATAGCTGGGGATTTTAAATGAGGTTGAAATAATTCCGTATCGACTCCCCTTTGCCAAAGCTCTACCTTTTCAATGCCACGACTAGATAATTCTTGCACCATAGCAGTGGAAGTGCAGAGATTTAAACTTGCTTGATTGTGGGCCAATTTTAATAATTCCCAGAGTAATCCTTCTAGGGAACCTAATCCATAGTGTTGTAGATATTGGGGGAGATGGGTATGATAGGAAGCGACGAGGGGAATGTTCATAGTTTTGGCAAAATAAATGCCTCCCACCCCTAAAATAGCGGGGTTAACCACATGAATAATATCGGGTTTAAACCTCTCTAAAGCTTGACCGACGGAAGGCCGGGGGAAAGCCATTTTTAATTCCGGATATAGGGGTAAGGGAATCCCTGTAACTCCATGAATTTTAGCACCTTTGTAATCCTTTAAACCGCCATCGGGAGAGAAAACTAATACCTGATGACCTAATCTTTGTAGGTGTTCTACGGTATGTTTAAGACGGGTGACAATGCCATCGATTTTCGGTAAGAAAGTTTCTGTAAAAAGAGCAATTCGCATAGAGAAAACAAGGTTAAGTAATAATTAAGGACAAGCTTTTTTTGAGATAGCTAGGAATAATTACTGAATTTCTCAAGGCAATTAACTCCCCAATTAATCATAGATCAGAAAGGCCAAAGGTTTTAATCACTCGATCGCTACCTTCGATAACCACCGTCGCTCGATAATTATCGCCGATTGCCGCTGTCCATAATTGCCATTCCCCCGCCACATTGTCTAATTTTAAGGGATTGAGGCCCACTTCCACTCGATCGAGTCCCCCGCTAATTCCCGTTCCCAGTGCCTTTAAATAAGCCTCTTTTGCCGTCCATAACTGAAAAAATAGCTTTTCCTTCTCTGCGGACTTTTCAACAAGCTCATGTTCTTTAGCACAAAAAAACCTTTTTGTCAAGCTATCTAAATCTTTCACCCCGCGCATTTTCTCTAAATCTACCCCAATGCGAGCGGTTAAAGTCAAGCCACAGATTGCCATCTCCTCGGAATGGGAGAGATTAAACTGCAATTGGTAGTTAATACTCGGTTTTCCCCGTTCACTGTAGATAAACTCGATTTTTTCGGGACTTATCGCCAAATATGACCCTAAAATCTCGCGTAAACATCCCCTAGCCACCAAAAAACGCCGCTTGTGTTGGGGAAAATGGTAACGATTAGCTCTAATTATTTCATCTTCCGAGAGCAAAGAAGCCAGTTTTTCTAGTCTATCCCCAGAGGGATCAAGACTGATAAAATAGAGATGAACCTCATCGGTAGATATAAACATTAAACTCAGAAGCACTCCAATAATTAATTATCGGTAAATTTTACCGTAAAATGAGAATTGCCGACTCAAGAATTTATCCACCTTCTAACTCTTGACTTTGCATCACACCTATGAACTTTTTTCATACTGAAGACCATCTCCAACAGTTCGGTACAGATATTTTAGAAACAACTTGGCGAGAATTTCCCCAATTAGCTCAAGAACAAATTGCCCTAACTTGGATAGTATATGATCCTCCTGTTATCGTCAACACGGGGGGAGCAATTTCTCACGAAGAATTCTGGAAATATTCCCCCCGCGGCTTTAGTTATCGCGGACAAGAAAGAACCTATCCCGCTAGTTTAGTGAAATTATTTTATCTAGTAGCAATTCATGAGTGGTTAGAAGGGGGAATGATTCCCGAAAACACCGAATTAAATCGCGCCATTCGTGACATGATTGTTGACTCTGGTAATGATGCTACCAGTTTAGTTGTAGATCTGGTGACGGGAACCACTAGCGGTCCAGAAATTGCCGCCGGTCCCTTTGAAACTTGGAAGCAACAACGCAACATAGTTAATCGTTATTTTCAATCCCTAAATTGGCCAGAATTAGCGACAATTAACGTTAATCAAAAAACTTGGTCTGATGGTCCCTATGGACGTGAACGCGCTTTTTTAGGGGAATTAATGGAGAATCGCAATATGCTAACTAGCAATGCAGTGGCGCGTTTAATTCATACTATTGTCGGGGGGATTGCTGTTTCTTCCCAACGTTCCCAAATGATGATGTCTTTACTAAAACGAAGTCTTAATCCTGCTGATTGGACAAGCCAAGGAGATGATACACAAATCTTAGGATTTCTGGGACAAGGATTACCAGAAAATAGTCAAATTTGGTCAAAAGCTGGTTGGACAAGTCAAGTGCGTCACGATGCAGCCTATATTGAAATTCCCCATCATACTCCCTATCTCTTGGTGGTATTTACCGAGGGAAAAGATAACAGTCAAAATCGCTCAATTTTACCTTTTATTTCCCAGAAAGTAGCCGAGAAAATTATGCAGATACATTAATTAAGCTGTGGGTAGGATGGTTTTCTCTGTCATTGCCAAAAGTGCTAGATAAACATCCTACTGCAATAAATCCGTAAATTTACCGATGTGCATCTCAATATACAGCTTTTCTGGGATAGATGGGGTTCGTTCTTGCAGCTGAAATACTCGATTAAGTTTAGTCTGTGCTTTACCTTGACGGGAAAGGCCGTCATCATTTAAACTAACAATAAGTTGTTCTTAAGTATTTCCTCAAATGTGTGACTTTCAACCCTCACCATTGTCATAACGAAAGGGAAGTGGAGAGTAAATTAATTGTCCAGTATTTACTCCCCAAACTAGGCTACAATGCCGAACATTGGTATCAACAAGTTAGCTTCGGTAAAGTACGCTTAGATTTCCTTGTTTCCGCTCAAAAACCTATCAACAAAAAGCAGTTTTTATCCTCTCACTGTCTAATTGTCGAGGCTAAAAACCCCAGAGAAAAGCTCATCAATCATCGTCACCGCTTAGGTTATTATCTCAACTACTTTAAAGTGCAGTGGGGATTATTAACCAATGGTGATGAGATTCAACTTTATCGAAGAAAACCCGATAAAATTTATTTAGTTTTTAGATGTTCTGGGTTAGAAATTGCCGCTCACTTAGAACAGTTAAAATCTCTGATTGGCTACGAAACTTTATCCCTGGGTATTCCACCGCTTAATTCTCCAACAATCAACAACAAAAATCCCATGAAAACCATCGCAATTTATCATCATAAAGGTGGTGTTGGTAAAACCACCGTCGCTACCAATCTAGCGGCAGCCTTGAGTAAAAAAGGCAAGCGAGTTTTATTAATTGATATTGATGCTCAAGCTAATAGTACCTTTGCCGTTGGTTTAATTAAGTTTCAATTCGATGATGACGATGATTTAAAAGATAAAAATGTCTTTCATTTGCTAGATAACAGTAACCGCATTTTTATTGAGAATATCGTCAGAAAGTCTCAAGGATTCAATCATCCAGAAATTGATGTTATTCCCTCTCACATATCTTTAATTGCTAACCAAGCTAAAATTAAAGATAATGCAGCGGTATTTGCTAGATTGGCAAGAAAATTAGAGAAAGTAAATGATCAATACGATATTGTAATTATTGATGCACCTCCCGCACTTGATTTATATGCACGCATTGCTTTAATTGCAGCTGATTATCTGATAATTCCTTCAGATCTTAAACCATTTTCTAATCAAGGATTAGATAGCGTTAAAAACTTTGTTCAAGAGGAAATAAATGAAAGTCGTGGAGATTTGGGTAAACCAACACTACAAATTTTAGGCGTTTTACCTTCCAAAATTTCCACCCATGCTCAATACTTAAGATTTAATTTTCCCAAACAAAAACAAGTGATTCCAGACAAATATAATTTACCTTTGATGGAATCGACTATCTCGGAAAGAATGCCTTTATCTCGCTGTATAAATCAATACGTTACCGTGGGAGATTTAGAAATTCCTGCTCCCCAATCTATAATGGATTATGCGGAAAATCAAGGCGATGCGGGAGTATCAGCAGCAGAATTTGAAGCCTTAGCAATCGAAGTTTTAGCTAAAATAGGAGTTAAATAAATGTGGAAATTTTTACGAGTCGATATTACTGATATTAATCCTTCTGTTCCCAGAGAAACCTTCTCCGAAACTGAATTGGAGAATTTAGCCAATCTTATTATTGAAATGGGTGGACTTATTCGCCCTGCTATTCTCAAAAAAGCTGATAATAAAAAAGTTGATGAACGTTATAATCTTATCAGTGGAGATTTAGAATATTATGCTTCTGTCATCGCCAATCAGAAAGTTCCTGACATCGAGATGATTAACGCTTTTGTAGTTGATAAAGAAGCGGAGAATATCGCTTTACAGCAAATACAGTTATTATCTCCTTCTCCTGGGTTAATTACCACGCCTGAAAAAACAGATAATCCTCTAGAATTGAGGGTGAGTAATCTTGAAAAACGATTAGAAACTCAGTTACAAGCAATCCGAGAGGAGTACCAAAAAGAAATCAAAAGACTGGAAGAAAAAATTATTATTTCTGCTGCTCCTCCTCCTCCTTCTCCTCCTTCTAAGTCGATTTTAGAGCTTTTGAATAGCTGTGATGCTAATCAACTTAAAAAAGCAGGAATTCCCGCTACATCTGTTAACGATTTTCTGAAAAAACGTTCAGAGAAACCTTTTGATTCCTTAGAAGATATCCTCAAGCGCCCAGTGGTAGGAGTTAAAGAAGCAAGATTAATTAAGCTTATAGATTATTTGTTAATTTCTAATTGATTTTTGTGGGTGTGTTGAGCTACTTTAACACACCCTACCGATGGATGTTATAATAATGGAAGATCAGGAAAAAATCCCGATCCGATAGCGGGCAAAGATTAACTAGAAGAAGGGTGAAAAGAGAAAACTTATGATAACTACCCCAGTAATAGCTGCTTCTTTAACAATTCCTCCCCTAGAAAACGGCGATAAATTAACTCGATGGGAATTTGAACGACGTTATCAAGGGATGCCCCATCTCAAAAAAGCGGAAT
>NZ_SFBZ01000292.1:0-3482 GCF_007095495.1 Microcystis sp. M_QC_C_20170808_M9Col
TCGAAACGAATAGGCTTTTTCCATATCCCGCATTCTAGCATATATCGTGTAAATGTGCTAATATTTGACGGTAAAGCCGTCGTAGAACGACGGGGTTTCAGACCCAAAATTTTCGATGAGGGGGCCGATTCTGTTAAGATATACAAATTAAAAGCTTAATCGTGAAAAAATTATGTATCTACTCCTAGAAGTGGCCAGTGGCAAATTCCCCGTTTATTTTGTGGCAGTTTATGTGGTCGGTTTTCTCGCTGCTGTCACCATCGGTTCGATCGCTTGGTACAATTCTAAACGCCCGGTCGGTTGGGAAGATGCCCAAAGACCCGATATTGTCCCCGAAGTGAAGACAGAGGTGGATTCTGATTCTCAATCCTAGAAAAAGGCAGTGATCAGTTATTTTAGCCGTCAGCTTTTTCTCCCTTCTCAACAGTTATAATCCTCGATCGAGCCAATCAATGGTGAGGCAATTGCGGCTAGAATGGCCTGCTTTAGTCTTTTAGTCTCGTCGTTCGTTAACACTTAGGGATTCCTCTACGGAATACAAAAATTCACTCATCCTCAGACCTAAAGCATTAGTAACCTGTTACTTCCGCCAAATACTCTTGCGACCACCCTTTTTCTTGGCGATAACGCTGTAGCTCTCGTCCTAAAATTTGCTCTAGTTGACCAGATTGCATAAGCTGAATTCTAGTCTTTTGTATACCAAAGTTCTACAGACTAAAGTATTCAATGTCTCGGTGCCGAACAGAAACAGATAAATCAACCAAGGTCGATCGCAAATCGCTATGATAGAATATTGGGTCTTTAATTTCCGTCCCCTCCTCCTCTTATGAAACTGCCTGTCGTCGCTATTATCGGTCGTCCCAATGTGGGCAAATCCACCCTCGTCAATCGTATCGCTGGAGATCAACAGGCGATCGTTTTCGATCAACCCGGGATTACCAGAGATCGCACCTATCAACCAGCTTTCTGGTGCGATCGAGATTTTCAAATTGTCGATACAGGGGGGCTAGTTTTTAACGATGACAGCGAATTTCTCCCTTTAATCCGCGAACAGGCTTTAATCGCCCTAGCAGAGGCAAGTGTGGCGATTTTTGTCGTCGATGGGCAAGGGGGAATTACCGCCGGCGATCGAGAAATTGCCGCTTGGTTACGACAGCAAAATGTCCCGATACTTTTGGCCGTCAATAAATGTGAATCGGTGGAACAGGGTATCCTGCAAGCGACGGAATTCTGGGAATTGGCCATCGGTGAACCCTTCCCCATCTCGGCCATTCACGGTTCTGGTACAGGTGAACTACTCGATGCAGTGATTAAATATTTGCCACCTGCGGCGGAAATTCCCGAAAATGAAGAGATTAAAGTGGCAATTATCGGTCGTCCTAACGTGGGTAAATCCAGTCTCCTCAATGCTTTAACCGGACAACAACGGGCGATCGTTAGTCCGATTTCGGGAACCACCAGAGACTCGATCGATACTTTAATTGAACGAGAAGGACAGGTTTATCGGTTAATTGACACCGCCGGGATTCGCCGTAAGAAGAATGTGGACTATGGAGCCGAATTTTTCAGTATTAACCGTGCTTTTAAGGCAATTCGCCGGTCTGACGTGGTGCTATTCGTCATCGATGTGCTAGATGGTGTCACCGAACAGGATTTAAAATTGGCGGGGCGAATCATTGAAGAAGGGCGTGCGGTAGTGCTAGTGGTCAATAAATGGGATGCGGTGGAGAAAGACACCTACACCATCAATACTTACACCAAAATGCTCCAGGATCGGCTGTATTTCATGGATTGGGCAGAAATGATCTTTGTCAGTGCTATGACGGGGCAAAGAGTCACCAAAATCCTCGAATTAGTCGATATTGCCGCCGAATCTCACCGTCGTCGCGTCAGTACCTCGGTAATCAACGATGTGATCGAAGATGCGGTTAAATGGCACAATCCCCCCACCACCAGGGGCGGAAAACAGGGGAAACTATACTATGGCACGCAAGTATCGAGTCAACCCCCCACGATCGCCCTTTTCGTTAACGATCCCCAGCGCTTTAATGATAACTATCGCCGTTACATCGAAGGGCAATTCCGGCAACAGTTAGGCTTTAAAGGAACCCCGATCCGCTTAATATGGCGCGGCAAACCGGCGCGAGAAGTGGAAAAAACGGTTAATAGAGCCACCAAGGTCTAATTTATGGATTTATTGCGAAGTTTGCCCATCGGTCTTTATCTCGATCAACCGATTACCCGACTACATCAACTAGATGCCAGGGTAAAATTTATCTGGTTAATGGCTTTTTTAGCAGCACCTTTATTAGCTAATCCTTGGTGGCGTTTAGCTTTGGTGGGATTGTTAATGTTTTTAACCCTGCTTGCGCCTATTCCCCCCCGCGTCTGGCGGCAACAGATGGGCTGGCTGATATTTTTAGCGATTATCGTCTTTCTGATTACTGCTATCACTCCCGATGGTTTAGGGGTGAGTATTCAGCCGCGTTTACCAGAGGAAGGGCTGAATTTACCGCCAGCAAGTGATTATCAGTATGTTTTATGGGATAGAGGTCGTTTATTTGTTACCCGACGTTCTTTGGAATTAGCAGTGAGAATTAGTACCTTAGTTTTTACTTTAATTTATAGTACTAATCTCTTTTTGTTGACGACGGCCCCGGAAGAAATTACCGAAGGTTTAGAGAATTTAATGAGTCCTTTACGGCGATTTAATGTGCCGGTGACGGAAATTTCTCTGACTCTGACCCTCTCTTTACGCTTTATTCCTCTGGTTTTAGAAGAAGTGCAAAATCTAGCTAGGTCAGTGCGAACTAGGGCGATCGATTGGCAAAAATTAGGGATTAAAAGAAGTTTAAACGTCTGGTTAACAGTAGTGGAAAAATTACTAGATAATTTGCTTTTGCGCGCCGAACAAATAGCGATCGCTATGGAGGTTCGCGGTTTTACCAGTCCCAATCAGCATCAAGTACGCTGGCACGAATTAAAGTTAAGATGGGCTGATTTGATCGCTTTATTTTTGTTAATTCCCTTTTGGGCAGCCCGATTAGCTTGGGGTGGTTTATAGCAGTTATCAGTTGTCAGTTAATAGACCAAGTATCGCCACCGAATATCAAGGAAAAATTTTTGAGTGAGATCAAACCGAAAATACAGGCATAGGTCTATCAATTGTCAAAAAAATTCTTGATAATCAAGGAGAGAGAATTTGCATAGAATCCCGATCAGGTGAAGGGGCAAGTTTTTATTTTACTTGGCATAAAAATTCTCCTAGTTAGGGTCTGCTGAAAAAGTTTTTCCTAGGGGCAGGGTGTAACCCCCCCAACCCCCCCGACATCGGGGGGGCAGGTGGGGTGTGGGGTTTTACCGATTTTCATCGGGTAAATTACCTAATTTTCAGGGAAAAAGTCCAGGGATTTTCCCCCCGACCACTCCCATATCTGGTACTTTTTGATTGACAAAAAGTCTAAAAGTCTTACCCAACAAGG
>NZ_SFBZ01000293.1:0-9071 GCF_007095495.1 Microcystis sp. M_QC_C_20170808_M9Col
ATGGCTCTGGAGTCAACAATTAGGCTTATATTTGGGTTTATCTGCCAATAAATTGCGCTATTTTACCCCCGAAGGGGAATTAGTACCCACTCCCGCAGAAGCGGCACAACAGGCAGAAAATCGGGTTTTAGAGGCAGAAAACCGGGTTTTAGAGGCAGAAAGCCAAGTCCAGCAAGAAAAGCAAAAAGCTGCGAAATTAGCGGCTAAACTGCGGGAATTAGGCATAGATACCGAGGAAAATCTCTAGTCTCCTTTTGTTATTCAATAACGCTATTTTCGGGGAGAGGTGAGGGTATTTGGTGTCATTTAGAGGCCTCATACTAAATCCGGTTATTAAAAACTGATTATTTATTCTCCCCTTTGCCTTTTGCCTCTTGCCTTTTGCCTGTCTTGATATGTAGCCTATACTCAACGGATTTAGTATCATAGTTGACTAATCACAGAAAGCCCCGCGCAAGCGTAAATTTTCCCGCAATTCCTCGGTCATACCCACATTATCGGTAAACTTTGTCCCCTTCACTTTTGCCCCGCTAAAATTCGCTTGAGTGATGTTGACTTCAACCAAATTAGCTCCTTCTAAATTGGAGCCGATTAAATTAGCTAAAGCCAAACTAGAACGGTAAAAATCAGCATAACTTAAATCGGCATTAGCTAATAAAGCCCCGCTTAAATCTGCTCCCCTAAAACTAGCATGACTGCCATTAATTTCGCTTAAATCAGCATCGGTTAAATTGGCCCCGCGCAGATTAGCTTGATAGAGATTGGCCATACCTAAAGATATACCACTTAATTCCGCGGCTAGGAGATTTGCCCCAGTAAAATCCCTTAGGGGATCGAGTTCAGCTAATTGGGCCAGTTCGAGAAAATCATCACTAACAGAAGCATAAATTCCCTCGATTTGTGCTGGCAATTTCTCTAAATTTTCTGATGCTGCTGGTTTCGGTTCCACTAGAACAGTATCTAATTCTACTGGCGATGACCCCAAAGAAATACGACTCAAAAAAGCATCAAATTGATTTTCCATCAGGAAAAATGCTAACTTTCGCTCTAAAATACTATGTTTATTGGGACTTAGATCGTGTTTCCATAATCCCGATGTTTCCGTGATACAGATATCGGCAGCTGTCACCGAAAATTGCACCGTGAGATGATAAGGTTCTTCCTCCACACTCACGGTTCCTAGGTTAATCCTTTCGAGCGCTCCTGTAAATATTGACTGAACACTTTTGAACGATAACCGCCATTGATAATTATTAATACGATTTATGTATAACTCTTGACTAGAAAGAGGATTTGGTGTTAGGTGACAATTAACTAAAACAAAATCTAATTTTCCTCCTTTCAGTCCCCATTTAATTTCCCCGCCGAGGAGAGATTGAATTTGAGCTTGTAGGTGTAAAGTTAAATATAAATCAAATTTTTGCGAGTCGGTGGCTACTGGTTCTAGGGTTAAAGATACACTATCGGGATAGCGATCAAAGGCAGCTAAAAGACGCATAATCTAAAAGAGAAAAGCCAAAATAAACAGTAAAAAAGTGGTGTTTCTCCGGCCCTAAAGCCGAGAACTCACCCCTATTTAAAACAATAGCCGATTTTCTCGATCCTCGATGAACATTTCTTCGGCGATCGCTGAACGATTGCCCCTGAAAATCAAGGTTAAATTAGTTGACTTTCTCTTTTTTGCCGATATTGTCGTCCGCGTTAAAAAACATCGGCAAAAAGCGTTCCATAAACATTTTTGGATCACGATTCCAGGCTTTTTGCGCCGCTTCTACCCGGAATAATTGTAATTTCGGGTCGAGAAGGGATTGGGGTAAACGTTCCATCAGATATTGAGGACGTTCCCAAAGCGGCATAGTAGCGGCGATTTCCATTAAATGACCGACGCGGCGCAATTCTGCCCCCAGGGTGATATCCATACCCGATTCATAGGCGGCCTGTTCGATCGCTGAGTATTTGGCCTTCGCTTTTTCGACTTTTTGCCGATGTTCGGGGCTTTTTTGGGCAATTTTGGCTAACCAACGATTACCCCAACGCACATGACCCGCTTCTTCAGGAAAAATTTTGGCGATCGTTTCCCGAATTTTCAGATTTTCTGGGGTTTGTTCCCCTTCCTTGAGGGCATAGATATGGGCGGCAAAGTATTCGCATCCCCGTTTTTCCGTGACGTTAATTGCCGCTAGGGCCGCAATCAGTCTATCTTCCCTTTGTTCTTCGCCTTGGAATTGGTCTTGATCGAGAAGACGTTCAAATTCGTCGATATAGGACAACCCCGGCGGTTTCCCCACATCGGCCCCCAATTCGATCAATAAATCGGTTAACCAGTAAGCATGGCGGGCCTCATCGGCGACGTGGTGGGAAAGGTCCTGGATCAGTTCTTTTGGTTGTCCGTCTAAGGTTTCGATCAGTTCGGTCAGGTCTTTACAGCTACGTTGTTCGTTGTAGCGGTAGCGGTTGAGGGTGACAAGATGAATTTCGCGATCGCTAATGACACGCTTCATGATGTCGCGAGCGCTCATCGTCTTCTTGAATTTACGAGGGTAAGCAACGGTCATGAGTTTGTATCGTTTTGTAAACGGCTTCCCCTATTCTAACGGAGTTTTTTCCCGATCTGGCAAGGGAGCGGGGAGTGGCAAGCTTTTTTCAGTGATCAGTAAACGGTAATCAGTAAACTGAAAACTTACATCTGATAACTGATACTAAATCCGGTTATTAAAGAATGATTATTTATTCCCCCTTTTGCCTATTGCCTATTGCATGAGTGCCTATCCTCATAAGTAGCCTATGCTCAACGGATTTAGTATGATAACTGATTCAAGTGGGAAACAAAATTAGGTGGTGAAAAAAAGATATTTGTCAGGAGAGTCACTATAAAAACATCAGTTTTAAAGATTTTTTTGGCAATTATTTTGATTAGGAAATATTTGACACTTCCAGGGGTGACAGAGCGACTAAAAGGCTCGCTGGATAAAGCGCATAGCCGTTAGAACTCTAGAAAAATCTTGGTGTTTTCCAGCAGCAATTCTCATTTTGAAATAAATGATGAATTAACCCCTATTGCGAACCTCAAAGTTTAGTACAAGAGAATTATGTCGTCAGCTATAGGGCGATCACCAAAAAGAAAAATTGACCCGATTTATTATCAAAATAAAAATTTATAATTGTTGTCCGTTAAGATAAAATTAATAGGTGGAACTCTATTAGTTAGTCAAATTTCCTCAAGATGGCAAAAAAGGCAGCGACTACGGACTACAGTAATCATAACAATTGTCGTCGGTTGGGTTGACCCAAGGAAACCCAACAAAAAGCAATGGGAGGAGGGGAATAGCGAGCGCTCATTCAGACAGATTTAGGTGTTGGGTGTTGGGTTTCGTTCCGAGGTCTCAATCTACAAAACGATGCGGCGCTCGCCCTGAAGTTCTTTCCCAATCATCGTCGTCTATTCCGTATTTCTCTCTTAAGTGCTTCTCATCCATAGCTTTCATGCTATCATACCTTTACCCTCCTGAACGGTTACGCTTTAGGAGTTAGTATATGCTAGGATCACTGTCAACTCAGTATAAATAAGAGTAAGTAAATCAACATGAGGCTCTTCTGGTACTGACAGTTTCTTCCGCCAAATAGCCCTAAAAGTTTTGCCCGATAAGCATTTCACGATTCTATAAGCAAAAATTATCACACAAAGTCGAGAGGAGCCAACATATGAGTTTAAAACCTCAATCTCTAAGAACAAAAAAACGTTTTAGCATAAATGTATTACTAATCATCGTCATTCTTTCACTAAGTATTTTTTTGAGGTTTTTTGAATTATCCCAAAAACCCTATACAACAGACGAGGTAAGAACGCTGCTTAGTTCTTCAGGATATACCAGCCAAGAGCTTATCTCTCAATCTTTTAATGGACAAATTCTTACTGTTAAAGACCTAAACAAGTATCAAGACTTTGCCAGTGAGAAAACTGACAAAGATACTATTTACGCCGTAACTAAACAAGATTCCAATCCGCCTCTTTACTTTATCCTACTTCGCTACTGGATGAAATTTTGGGGTAATTCGGTTCTAGTGACTCGCGGTTTATCTGTGTTGATAGGCTTATTACTATTACCTGTGGTTTACTGGTTATCTTTAGAATTATTTTCATCAAGTATAGTAGGTTGGATGACAGTTTGCTTAATTGCTGTTTCTCCTTTCCATATGATTAATTCTCAGGAAATTCGTTTCTATAGTCTATTTTCGTTAGCAATTATATTATCTAGTTTGGCACTACTACGCAGCCTGAGAAGTAACAATAATTTTAACTGGTTAGGTTATGGATTAACTCTTGCATTAGGTATTTATTCACACGTTAATTTTATCTTTGTCTATTTTGCACAAACAGTTTATGTAATTGTTACTCAAAAATTTAAGTTTAATAAATTAATACTAAACCATATACTGGCTTCTACCATTTTATTTGTTTCCTTTCTTCCTTGGGCTTTATTTATTATTATAAATTGGAGCAACCTCACATCTGGGCTAGGCTGGATGACTAACTTTAAAATTAGTGTCCTTGAAAGAATATTAACAATTATTTTTAATACATCCACAGTTTTAGTGGATTTTAACAACCAGTTCAATTTTAAAAACCCCTTACCGTATCTAATATTTATTATCATTATATATTCCTTTTGGTTTATGTATCGCAAGGCTCCATTTCATACTTTCTTATTTATAGCTCTATTAGTTATCATACCTGGTCTATCCCAGATTATTCCCGACTTTTTGCAAGGTGGTAGAAGAACTATATACTCTCGCTATCTTACTCCAAGCTATATAGGGGTTAGTCTGTCTGTTGCTTATTTACTTGCTTCTAAAGCTTTTCATGGTGTTGAAAAGCCTCTCAAAAGAAGGTTATGGCAATTGATCAGCATAGCCATAATTTCTCTAGGAATATTTTCCTCTCTTGCTATTGCTAAATCTCCTACGGGAAGAACTCAAGGAATTGTACCTATTATGAACTTACAGATTGCTGAAGTAATTAACAAATCACCTAATGTCTTAGTAATTACTGATGATATGTACCATCGAGTTCTGGCTTTAACTCACTTACTAAATTCAGATGTTTATCTACAGGTTGTCTATGGGGAAAATCAAAAGGAACTAGAAGAAAAACTATCTAAATTAGAGCAAATAGGTAGTAAATTTGACAATATATTTCTATACATCCCCTCTGATCAATTAATTCAGCAAATCGAGACTAATGGTTACAATACTCAGCTTATAGTCAGTGATAAGGATAAAAAGCGATATTGGCTTTATAAAATAACTAAGTAGGGTCTGGATTTGCCCAATACATGAATGCTAAAAAATTAACAAAACCTTGATTGACAAGCTGCCACTGGGTACACTTTCCCCTTGAAAATGGCTGTACCGTTGGCTGTATCTAGACTAGAGCGATTCCGTAGAGTTGGCTGTATAGTGATCGCTAACCTTATTAACACAGATGATGTCATTAATCTCTAGAGTCAGCGATTCCTTCTGTAGCCATGTTTTTGATGGTTTTCTCCCCTGAAACAAGCTATAATGGCAAAAAGGTCAAATTTGAAAAATTTTGGGCGTTGCTGAATCAAAATATGAGTGCCAACTGTGCAGGTTCCCGTGCAAAAGTTAGTTTGGGTCTAGGTTTTAAAAATCCCAGACAAGAAGATTCCTATCTCAAATCAGCAACCCCAGGATTTCATGGGTATTTCCTCGGTTTGGGTGATTTGAGCTTCTATCAAGAGTTGGCTGAATATCGGTGTAAGTCTTGCTATCAAATAGTTTTGGGCTTTTTTGACCAGAAAGTGGCAGAAACAAAGGTTGGGAAATCAAAATAAGCTAAGAGGTTTATCCTTTTACAATGTGATCACTAAACTGTTCCGCAGTTCCGTCGTTCCCGAAAAGAAAAACTTTGTACTTCACCATTAAGATAACTGCTATAGTATCGAGGAAAACTAGAATTGTCTATGAACACATTTACCCCCCATCAAATTGTTAGTTTATTCTGCAAAAATCGAACTTTATACGGAGAAGTAATTCAGGTGATCGAAAGTCGTTCGGCTCTTTGGGTGCGTCCTCTTTGGTTAATTGTAGCCGATAGTTTTGAGACAATTGATGTGCGGGAAGGTTCCGATTTAATCCTGCCGATGGACTTATTTAAACCCGCCTTAGACACGGAAGTTTTACCCCTATTCTCCCAAGTTATTAAAGATAATTATATCACTAATATCTCCTATCCTCTCCAGGAATTTGTGCGGAAAGTGTGTCAAAATTATCCCGAATATTTTTAGAAAAATTTATGATTGATGAAGGTTACGTTAAATATAATTGTACTTGGATTCCTGACCGTCCCTTAGCAAGCTCAGAGATTGCAGAATTAAATTATTGGCGCAATCGCCTCTATCGACTGGGATTAATCGGTCAATACGATAACGGAATCGGTTTTGGGAATGTGAGTCAACGAGGAAAAATAGACAAAGAAATCATTATTTCTGGCACTAACACCGGGGGGATTCCAGTATTAAATGAATCCCATTACACCACAGTTATAGACTACAATTGGCAAGAAAATCGGGTCACTTGTCGGGGAACAATTGCCGCTTCTTCGGAAACTCTCACCCATGGGGCAATTTATGAAGCGAATCCCCGGATTAATGGGGTGATTCATATTCATCATCGCCCCCTGTGGCAAAATTTGATGTATCGAGTGCCGACCACTCAAGAAAATATCGCCTATGGAACCCCAGACATGGCCGCAGAAATTATCCGTTTATGTCAAGAAGAGCGTCTAGAGGAGCAACAAATTTTAGTGATGAGTGGTCATGAAGAAGGAATTATCGCCTTTGGTCAAGATTTAGCAAAAGCGGGCAATTTATTATTATCCTATTACTGGCAATCTCAAGCATCTTGAAAGTGACCTCCTCTCCAACTCACCACCAGGGAGAAAAAAGTAGTTTTGATTTAGTCGTTTTCATGTTAACTTATTCTGTAGATTTTCGTCTTTGAGGAATGCCATCGTGATCGACATCTTCCATCATCTATCTGTCTCGATCGACTTTTCGCCCCTTACCAATGTCTTGATGACTATTTCGGAGCAAGACGTGGATATCATCGGCAATGTCCAGAAATCCTTCTCAAATTTTGTCAAAACTGGGCAAGCATGGGCCTTATTAATCGGTTTGGTTGTCGGTTATATGTTTCGAGGTTTTACTTCTTATTAGCTTTTCGCCTATCAGCATTCAGCCAGAGTGAGCAATTCTTGCTATTCTTATGCTTGTAGGGTTGGAGATTTTTCTAACCTGAAGCGGTAATGCTATCAGCAGCGGATTATTCCCCAAAATTGTCCAGCATATTTTGGTTAACTTTATACACAATAATCTAACGAAAACAGTGACAGCAAAGAAAACTTGGAGCGATCGCTTTGAAGGTAGTCTCCATCCTACGATCGTGGAATTTAACGCCAGTATTGGCTTTGATATCGAATTAATCGAGTATGATCTCACCGGATCGATCGCTCACGCTAAAATGCTCGCCTATACGGGTATTATCAGCCCCGAAGAAGCAGATAGTCTCGTCTCTGGATTGGAACAAATTCGTCAAGAATACCGCACCGGCAACTTTAACCCCGGCATCGATCAAGAGGACGTGCATTTTGCCGTAGAACGTCGTTTAACCGAGATCGTGGGAGATGTGGGCAAAAAACTGCACACGGCCCGTTCGCGAAACGATCAGGTAGGAACGGATATTCGTCTGTATCTTAGACAACAAATCGATGATATTAGGCAAGAAATTCGCAATTTTCAGCAAGCTTTAGTCAATCACGCCGAAAACCATCTGGAAACCCTGATCCCCGGTTATACCCACCTGCAGCGCGCCCAACCGATTAGTTTAGCCCATCATCTCCTAGCTTATTTTCAAATGGCCGAACGGGATCACCAAAGATTAGGAGAAATTCGCGCTAGGACTAATATTTCGCCCCTAGGATGCGGGGCCTTAGCCGGGACGACTTTTCCCATCGATCGTCATTACAGCGCCAATTTACTCGATTTTGAGCAGGTGTATAACAATAGTCTCGATGGAGTTAGCGATCGAGATTTTGCCATTGAATTTATGACGGCCGCTAGTCTGATTATGGTCCACCTGAGCCGTTTGAGCGAAGAAATGATTCTCTGGTCTTCCCAAGAATTTAGTTTTATCACTCTCACCGATAGTTGTGCCACGGGATCTAGCATTATGCCCCAGAAAAAAAATCCCGATGTTCCCGAATTGGTGCGCGGCAAAACAGGGCGGGTTTTTGGGCATTTACAAGCGTTATTGACCTTAATGAAGGGTTTACCCCTAGCCTATAACAAAGACTTGCAGGAGGACAAGGAAGCGTTATTTGATGGCGTTAAAACCGTGCGGATTTGTTTACAAGCGATGACGGTACTTTTAGCCACCGGGATTCAATTTAAAACCGACCGATTAGCTAATGCGGTGGCGGAAGATTTTTCTAATGCAACGGATGTGGCGGATTATTTAGCCAGTAAGGGGATTCCCTTCCGAGAAGCTTATAATTTAGTCGGGAAAGTCGTTAAAAGCAGTTTGGCAGCGGGTAAGTTATTGAAAGATTTAACCCTGACGGAATGGCAAGAATTACATCCAGCTTTTGAGGCCGATATCTACGACGCGATCGCTCCTCGTCAGGTAGTAGCGGCCCGTAATAGCTATGGTGGCACAGGTTTTGAACAAGTGCGATCGGCTTTAATTCAGGCTAAAGCCATTCTCGATCATCGAAAATTTGCGTCTGAAACCCCGCCGTTCTAGGTTGGCTTTACGTTAGAATTAAAAGGCCAGTCTCGAAAACCAAGTGGACGGCGCAGCACCGTTCGGCTGAGCTCACGGCCGAAGCCTTGAAAACTCGGCTTAGGGGGTTCCGACCAGAAAAGCTTGGCTGGGTAAAAAGTCGCGCGCAACAAGTACAAGAAGCTATAGGCGGTCAACGTACCGTGGGACACACGGAATCGGGCTTCTGAAATGGGGCGAAAGTCTGTGGACTCTGTGTAAGACAGTAC
>NZ_SFBZ01000294.1:0-15089 GCF_007095495.1 Microcystis sp. M_QC_C_20170808_M9Col
CTTCGATTGTTCCCAATTGTTTTCGATCTAGAACGAGCTAATCAATTAAGTCTCTTGCCGGATAAGGATTTAGTCGATTTATGCCCCCTGATCGAATCATACCAAGTAACGAAGAGCCGCTTTTTATTGATGCGTCAGTTCAATATTAATGAAGCATTAACCACCGATCGCCATTTTGAGCAAGAAGGTTTTCACCGTTTACTTGTATTCTAAAAAGGGCAGAGCTACGTCAGGGGTTGGTATTTCTCCAACTGGTACTCTTGCCATTTCCCCGGCCTCCGTTCGGTGAGGGATTGGGCGTTCCCCAACTGTGCGGCAGCTTCCCGCCAGAATTGTTCAAAGTTCTGCCGCAGTTCTCCGGTGGCAATCATTGATTTTAACGCGATAATTTAGTCAACAATTCCAAGAATTTTTGACTATTAGGAGTCAAGAGAGTTCGACGATAGGCATCGGCGGCCTTTTTAATCGCTTCCGCTTGGGTAGGATAGGGATGAATAACAGTAGAGAGTTTACTCAGTCCGATTTTAGCAACCATAGCGGTGGTAATTTGAGAAATCATCTCACCGGCGTGAGCGGCGACGATAGTGGCTCCTAAAATTTGGTCGGAACCTTGTTTGTGAATAATTTTTAAAAAACCTGCTGTTTCCCCATCAGCGATAGCTCGATCGACTATACTCAAAGGAATTTTAATAGTATTAGTGGCCAATCCCCGGGCTTGTGCTTTGGTTTCATCCATGCCCACATGGGCGATTTCTGGGTCGGTATAAGTGACCCAAGGCATAACTAAATTACTGAGCTTATAGCGTCCGAAACCGAAGGGAGAAAAGAGAGTATTTTTAATCACAATACGGGCGGCTGCATCGGCGGCATGGGTAAATTTCCAATCCATACAGATATCACCGGCCGCATAAATTTTCGGGTTAGTAGTTTGCAGATAATCATTAACTTTGACTCCCCGACGAGTATCGTATTCCACGGCTACCGCTTCTAAATTTAATCCTGACACATTAGGCTCCCGGCCCGCAGCGATTAAAATCTCATCGACAGTGATAGTTGCTCCTTGGCCGTTGCTAGTATATTCAATGGTTTTACCCCGCTCATTTTTTGTCACCCGTTCAATTTGGCAGCAGAGAATCAATTGCATTCCTTCCCGCAGGAAAGTATTCTCAATAATTTCGGTCGCTTCTCGGTCTTCTTTATTCAAAAGATGGGAATGATTATGAAATAAAATCACCTGCGCGCCTAACCGTTGAAAAGCTTGGGCTAATTCACAACCAATCGGCCCGCCACCGATAACAGCTAATCGAGGAGGTAATTCTGTTAGGGAAAAAATTGTTTCATTGGTATAAAATCCCGCCTCTTTTAGTCCGGGGATATCGGGATGAAAAGCCCTAGCACCAGTGGCAATGACAGCTTTTTTATAATCGAGGGTTTTTCCCGTCACTTCCACAGCATTTTGTCCTAAAAAACGAGCGCTACCCAAGAAGACATCGATACCTAGTTTTTGGAAACGTTGCACCGAATCATTAGGGCTAATATCGGCGCGAATTTGCCGCATTCTGGTCATGACTCTGGCAAAATCTACCCTAGTATCCCCAATATTAATTCCTAATTTTTTGGCTTTCTCAATTTCCCCGATAATTCTAGAGGAACGAATCAGACATTTAGAAGGAACACAACCGAAATTGAGGCAATCTCCCCCCATGAGGTGTTTTTCCACTAAAGCCACTTTTAAACCTATATCTAAACCCGCCGCTCCCGCCGCTACGACTAAACCCGCAGTACCCGCACCAATGACGACTAAATCATAACAATCTTGGGGTTGTGGATTGACCCAATCGGCAGGATGAACATAATTAACTAATTTTTGATTATGTTCGTCCATGGGGAGAACATTAACTTCCCTAGAGCTATTTTCAAACATAATAAAGTAGTTATCTTAATGGTGAGATACGAAGTTTTCGTTTTGGGGAGTCAGGAGATAGGAGTCAGGAGTCGGGAGATAGGTTTTAGGTTTTGGGGTTTTGGGGTTTTGGGGTTTTAGTTCAATTTCCCCACACCCCACACCCCACACCCCACACCCCACACCCCACACCCCACTTCCCCAACCCCTGACTGATAAATGATTACTATTCATTGATAACTGATGCCAGGGCCTGACGGGCAATTTTTGTGACGTAGAGGGTGACGGCAACGGTGGCGATAAAACCGCTCAGGCGAATAGTCCATGGTAAAACTGGGTTAGTGGCGGGTGCTGAGGTCCCGATAGTGGCAAGATTGCCGGCTAAAGAGCCAATATAGACATACATTATCGTCCCCGGAATCATACCCACGGAACCTAGTAGATAATCTTTCAGGGAAACCCCGGTGACACCATAGGCATAATTGAGCAGATTAAAAGGAAATATGGGAGATAAACGGGTTAAAAGCACTATTTTTAGGCCTTCTTTTCCCACAGCTTCATCGATAGCTTGAAATTTACTATTACCTTGAATTTTTTCCACCACCCAACCCCTAGCCAGATAACGTCCCACCAGAAAAGCGGCAGCAGCGCCGATAGTTGCCCCGATAAAGACGTAAAAAGAGCCTAAAACCAAGCCAAAAACCACACCAGCCCCTAAAGTCAGGATTGAACCTGGAAAAAAGGCCACAGTAGCTAGAATATAGATAATTATAAACGCGATCGCTCCTACGGCTCCCAAACTATCCACCCAAGTTAAGGCATGGAAAAGAATAGTTTGAGGACTAAAACCGGTGGAGGCACTGGATTCGAGGGCAAAAGCGGGGGGAGTAGTCAGGAGAAAAGTGCCGCTAAAGGTGATTAGCAGCGGCAAATAACGGCAAATAACCAGCTTTTTCCAGTTGCTGGACTGGGAAATAATCATCACAAGTCCCTAAAAAGAGAATAAAAGAGAGATTAAACTATAAAAGCGAATTAAATAGAACTAGGGGCTATTCTACCGTAGTTATCATTGTTTAGACCAGAAAGCCAATCCTGAAAATTCCCAGAAAATCCCAGTCTCTGGGAGAAGATAGGACAAGCAACAGCCCGGTAATTTTTGCTGTTTACTTGATAAGCTAAGAGGTATCTTAACTGCCTATCCTTAGATTAGCTAAATCTCCCCTAATCCCTTTACTTTTGCCTCTTGCCCCTTGCAAGAGTGCCTCTTGCCTCATCTCAATAAGCAATTTAAATGCGCGGGCAGCTTATTACACCTTGCCGTCTCTGGGGAAAAAATGTCACAATTAGAAATAATTAGCATTGGATATAGCAATTAATCTATGAAAATCCTCCCCAAGGTCAAGGCCCCCACCTTCCTGCAAATGGCACAATGGATCATTAATCCCGTAGCTTTTATGGAAAATGCCGCCCGCAAGCATGGCGATATTTTTAGCACAAAAGTGGGTTTAACTGTAGATAATTTTATCTTTGTCAGTAGTCCTTCGGCCCTACAACAAATTTTAACTAATGACCGTAAACAATTTTCGGCACCGGGGGAAGCAAATCGGATTATTGCCCCGATTATTGGTGATTATTCCGTCGTCATGTTAGACGGAGACATCCACAAAAAACGCCGTCAGCTTTTATTGCCACCTTTTCACGGGGAGAGAATGCGTTTTTACGGCGATTTAATCCGCGATATTACCCTGAGAGTAATGGCAGAATTGCCCGAAAATCAACCTTTTAAGGCCCGTTCAGCCACCACAGCGATTGCTTTACAAGTAATTATGGAGGCAGTTTTTGGAATTAGTCAAGGGGAACGTTATCAAACCCTGAAAAAAATTCTGGCTGAAATGCTCGATATTTTTAACTCTCCAGTGATGGCTTCTTTGTTATTTTTCCCAATTTTGCGGGCTGATTTGGGTGCTTGGAGTCCCTGGGGAAAATACCAGCGTTACCAAGAAAAAATTGATGATATTATCTATACAGAAATTGCCGAAAGAAAAGCTAATCCTAACCCCAATCGTACCGATATTTTATCACTACTGATGTCGGCCCGGGATGAAGAAGGCAACCCGATGAGCGATAAGGAATTGCGCGATGAATTAATGACCTTATTATTCGCCGGTCATGAAACCACCGCCACCGCTATGTCTTGGGCGCTCTACTGGACTCATCGCTATCCAGAAATTAAAGCAAAAATTCTCCAAGAAATAGCCACTTTAGGAGATAATCCTAACCCCATTGACATAACTCGATTACCCTATCTTTCGGCAGTTTGTTCGGAAACTTTACGCATTCATCCCGTGGCAATGTTAACTTTTCCGCGAGTAGTGGAAAAACCGGTAGAACTAGATGGTTATCCTTTAGAAAAAGGGACAATTCTTATGGGTTGTATTTATCTAGCTCACCACCGGGAGCAAACTTTCCCCGATTCCCATGCTTTTAAACCAGAACGCTTTTTAGAAAAACAATTCACCCCCTACGAATATATGCCTTTTGGTGGTGGGGCGCGTCGTTGTATTGGGGAAGTTTTAGCTATCTACGAGATGAAAATCGCTATTGCCACGATTTTGGCCAATTATCAGTTAACTCTAGTTAATAATACCCCCGAAAAACCCAGCCGCCGCGGTGTAACCCTTGCTCCCTCGCGAGGAGTTCCCATGGTCTTAAAAGGACGACGGGAACCTCTGGTGACTGCCCCCATGCTCGCCGAAATTTCTTAAAAAAACTGACAAACTATTGTACAATCAGAGTTGTGGTATCCCATATCATAACTCTGTTTTTTTGTCAATAAAATCGGGGATAATTATGGTCTTAATTCGTTTAGCTAAATCCTGGCAAATTTCCGAAAATGAAGTTACTTCCGAAAGTGTTTATTTTAACCGTCGTCGCTTTTTACAGGGGTTAATCGGGACAGGAATTGCGGGGAGTTCCCTATTATTAACTGCTTGTGGTAAATCCTCCTCCTCGGAAGCTTTAGAAAAAAGTTTGCAATTACCTAAAATTGAAGGGTTCAGCAAGAATCCGCAGTTTTTAACGGTAAATCGCCCCATAGCTGCCGAAACTGTAGCGGGGAGATATAACAATTTTTATGAGTTCGGAGGGGGGAAAAATATCTGGTTAAAAGCGCAGAAATTACCGACGAATCCCTGGACGGTAGAAGTGGGAGGATTGGTAAAAAATCCCCAGACCTACGATATAGATACTATTAAAAAAACCTTTTCTCTCGAAGAAAGAATCTATCGTTTTCGTTGTGTGGAAGCTTGGTCAATGGTCTTACCTTGGCTGGGGTTTCCGATGAGTGCTTTAATCGCGGCAGTGGAACCAAAACCCGAAGCAAAATTCGTCCGTTTTACCTCCTTTTATAATCCCGAAATTACTAAGGGGCCAGGATTACATTTAGGAGCCTTACCCTGGCCCTATGCAGAAGGTTTAAGAATTGAAGAAATGGCCAACGAATTAGCTTTCTTTGCCGTGGGAATTTTCGGGCATGATTTACCGAAACAACAGGGCGCACCCTTGCGAATGGTTATTCCTTGGAAATACGGTTTTAAAGGAGCAAAATCGATAGTAAAAATTGAATTTACCGCCAAACAACCCGCCACCTACTGGAACACAATTGACGCTCACGAATACGATTTTGAGGCTAATGTGAACCCCAGTAAACCCCATCCCCGTTGGTCGCAAGCAACGGAGAAATTTATCGGCAGTAGAAGTGATTTATCCTGGGAAATTATCGAAACTCTGCCCTATAATGGCTACGGTGAATATGTAGCTAGTTTGTATAGTTAAGTTTAATAATTATCCCCATTTTATTCAGTTAAAGTAAGTATTTATGGACAATAAAACCCTGTACGAACAAGACTTTTATCTCTGGATTAGAACTACTATTAATCAACTGCAAGCCAGACAGTTTGAGCGGGTAGATTTAGAGAATCTACTGGAGGAATTAGCAAGTATGGGGAGGAGTGAAAAACGCAAAATCGAAAATCTTTTGATTCAATTGCTGGTACATTTGCTGAAACTAACTTACTGGACAGGAGAAAAATCTAGAAATGAGGGTCACTGGAAAGGGGAAATTCTCAACTTTCGCCGACAAATAATCGAAGAAATTAAAGATAGCCCTAGTTTAAAACCCTATATTCTGGAAATCTTTGAGGAATGCTATCAATTTGCTAGAAAAGAGGCTCAAGTTAGAACTCAATTACCCCTCGATACTTTCCCCGCTATTCCCCTTGGTTCCCTTGAACAAATTCTCGATGAAGATTGGTTTCCCAGTAATAACCATGAGTAATATATAGAGGTCAATTATGGATAATAAAACCCTGTACGAAGAAGACTTTTATCTCTGGATTAGAACTACTATTAATCAACTGCAAGCCAGACAGTTTGAGCGGGTAGATTTAGAAAATTTACTGGAGGAGTTAGCAAGTATGGGGAGGAGTGAAAAGCGCACAATCAAAAGTCTGTTAAACCGATTATTAGAACATTTACTTAGGGTCTGCTGAAAAAGTTTTTCCTAGGGGCAGGGTGTGGCCCCCCAACCCCCCCGACATCGGGGGGGTTGGGTGTGGGGTGTGGGGTTTTACCGATTTTGAAGGGGTCAATTACCTAATTTTCAGGGAAAAAGTCCCTGAATTTTCCCCCCGATCACTCCCATATCTGGTACTTTTTGATTTACAAAAACTCTAAAAGTCTTAACCCACAAGGGTTTTACCATTATTCAGCAAGCCCTAACTACTTCTTCCATGAGTGCATGAGTTCCTATCCTCAGCCAGAAATTGATTTTGTCCGATTTTACTGTCTGGAGTCTGTAGGGTTGATTCATGAATCAACCCTACCCCGGCAGAAATTGATTTTGTCCGATTTTACTGTGCGGGGGGAATAACTTCTAACGGAATACTTTCAGTTTCTCCATCTTTAGATGGATTGACATCCGGACTTTTTTCTGCATCTGGAGTTTTTTCCACCGCTTTGGTTTCTGGGGTGGGGGGATTTTCGGGGGGTACTTCTGGACTGGGGTTCTTTTCCGGGATGGGAGTGAATTCCACCGGGGTTTCGCTTTCAGGAGACGGGGAAACTTCGGGGGAAGGTTCGATATTACGGGTAGTTTCTGCGGGAGTTTCTTCTATCCGGGGAGATTCTGGGGTAGTTGCGGGGGTAGTTGCGGGGGTGTCTTCGCTGATGTTTTGTTCTTCCTGGGGACAAGCTGCCGATTCTAAACCGAGATGACATCGGACTTCCTCCCGTCCCAAAGACACGGCAATTCCCGACACCGACATTAACAAAGCTAGGATGGGTAAGATATTCTTCATAAAATTAGACTTGATTCTACTCCTCGACATCACATTATCTATTTTAGATAGGATCGAACTGATATTGAGAACCCTTTGGCCCCTCATTGCCGCGATTAGCACGTACCAAGGGAACTTGGTTAAAAATGTTAAAATCCGTGGTGCTTCCCTGCAAGGTGATTCCTCGATTTAAAGTTTCGACTACAGTAGCACGGTCAGAACTTTTAGCGATCGCTTTTCCTAATACTTTCATGGTATCGTAGGCGGTAGCAGTACGCCAACTGACGCGACCGCGCCAACTTTTCAGCGCATCTTTGGCAAAAGGATCCGTTGCTTGGAAACTCCAAGGTACTGCTAGAACTAATCCGTCGATGCTATCCGCTCCTTGAATGAGTATATCGGGTGTATAAAGTTCATTTCCGCCTAATAAGAGCATTCCAGACGATTCTTGGGCAATAGCCACGGCTTGATTTATGCGATCGCCGTCTTTACTCAAGGCCAAAAATACCACCTTAGCGCCAGCTTGTCTTGCCTGAGCTATGGCGGTTTTAGCGTTAAAATTGGCTTTGGTTGTGTCCATTTCCTTAACTATCTTGCCTCCCGGTTGCTTTATTGCTTTAGCAAAGGAATCCCTTAATTTTTGACTATAGGGACTATCGGAATTATAAAAAAGAACCACTGAGGGAGAATTCTCTTGCTGACTAGCATAATTAGCCAAAGTTTTGGCCACCGCTTCCAGATAACTGCCTAAAACTTCCTGAGATTTATCCTGAAGGGGAATAGTTTTCAGGGTTAATTTTCCCGTTTGACTAACACTGGTAGTCAGGGGAGAGAGAATCGCTAATCCTTCTTTTTCGTAACTTTCAATCGCTTTTTGACTAAAAGGATCGATTCCGTGGCCTATAACTGCCAAAACTTGACCGGATTGAATCAGATCATCAGCGATCGCTTTTGATTGTAACCCACCACCATCATTAGCGATGACTATTTCCAAAGGATTACCCGGATTAGAATTATTAAACTCCTCTTGATACCTTGCCACACCTCGGAGAATTTCCTTGGCGCTGTTGGGGTCGTTAGCGATGGGGACAACAACGGCTATAGTATTTTGATTACCTTTTTGTCTAGCTTTGGCGTTATTGTAATAGATTTTGCCCTCCGGATCGTTTGCTTGGGGAGTGGCTGCTAGTTGGTAAGCTGCGATCGCACTTGACCAATCTTCCTTTTTAAAGGCCGCTGCGCCTTTTTCTTTGTTAGGAGTGGAATTAAGCAGTATTTTCTCACCTTGGCTAAATAAATCGGGATTTTTAGCCGTATTACTCACAAAAGTTGCCTTGGTTTGCTTGTCTGGGGTTTTTTCCCGGACGACTGGGGAAGTATCGGGTTTGGGAATGAGCATTTGCAATAGACTCCAACCCCCTAAACCTGCGGTTAAAGCGGTAATTATCAAAGCGAAGGGAAGTAACCAGTTCGATTTTTGGCCGACTCTAGTTGTACCCCCCGGGGACACCACAACCGTGGTTTTAACCGTCGTTGTTACGGGATCCATCGCTTCCCTAGGTAGGCCACAGATGGGACAATCAGGAGTAGTATTTTCGCAGGGTTCATGACCCCCCGCAATCGCTTGCGGATAAGTTTTACCATCTTTAGGGATACCGTCACATTGCCAAGTAGTCATAATCAGTTATCAGTTATCAGTTATCAGTTATCAGTGGGTAAGTTAACAGTTATCAGTGGGTAAGTTATCAGTTATCAGATGTGAGTTTTTAAGTGTGCAGTATTAAATAGCAGTTTCTTGCCATCTTTTCACTGATTACTGTTTACTGGTCACTGGTCACTGTTTGAGGACGTTGTCGTAAGCTTTGGAAATAGAGGCCACCGATAAGCAGTAAAAAGAGGATATAAGCAACAATTTGACTGATATAGAGGTTTTGACGATAACCAAACAGGGATTTAAGGAGGAGTCCGGGGAAAGTGCGATCGCTCAAAATTTGGGAACCGTCCCAAACTTGAAAACCGAGAAGACAGGAGGAGGGGAGAGAAGGACAGAAATGGCGATAAAAAGGGTCAATTTCACTTAAAAGACTGATTCCTGCGTCGATATGTTTCAAAACACCGATGAGTAATCCCGCAACGATTAAGAGTAGGAAAGTCCCCATAATTTGGAAAAAGAGACGGATATTAATTTTTACTCCCCCCGCAAATAGGAGAGTTCCCAACAAGGTTGCGACACTTAACCCCGCTATCGCACCGAAGGTTTGGATCTGCCAATCTTTTTGGAATTGGGCCAGGATAAAGAGGACAGTTTCAAATCCCTCTCGCAAGACAGCGATAAAAACGAGCAGAAAAATCGCTTTTCCTGCCCCATTTTCCGATTTTAACCCCGCTTTTACCGCACTTTCTACCTCAGATTTCAAGGATTTGGCCTGTTGAGTCATCCAAATTAACATCCAACTCAACATCAAAACGGCAATCAGTCCAAAAGTGGCGGCCAGTAATTCCTTGAGCATTGGTACGAATGGACTAGGAGAGGCATCCACTTGCAAAAGGATTCCCCCTAGCAAAATACCGACCAAAACACTAGCCACTACTCCCGCACCAATACCACGATACACCCATGAGTTAAGTTGCGATCGACCCGATTTTTGTAAACAAGCGAGGACAATTCCCACCACTAAAGCGGCCTCGAAACCTTCCCGGAGAGTGATAATAAAAGTGGGTAAAGCGGAACTAAGATTCATAAGCTAGTGGATAAACTCTAGCTTTGATCCTAGCTTAAGCAAAATCCCGCAGCATCTTGCGAATTTCCAGATTGTGTAATTCTTCTTGTCCAATCATACCGCGAGCGAATTCTTCTAGGTAAATACTGGCATCTTCAACGGTTTCTAGGAGTGCTTTGTACAAATCAAGGGATTTTTTCTCATGATTGAGGCTCTCACTCAAGATTGCTTTGATATTGTGTTCATAGCTTTCCTCGATGGGGGCAATTTTTAAGCTAGGATGACCTTCTAAACCGGTGAGAATTTCCCCAACTTGTTGCGCGTGGGTGAGGGACTCCGTGGCCTGAGTCTGGAAAAATTGGACGATGGGGATGCGATGGGGCCCTGTCACCATCAGGGAATAGTGGGTGTAACGGACAACTCCCGCTAGTTCAAATTCCATGATTTCGTTCAGTTGTTCGATGGTTTTGTCTCTGTCTAGTTCTCGCATAAGATTCTCAATAATTTGTCTCTAATTGCAATTGTAGCTAATCCAAACCGGCTAAATGAATCTAAAAACCTTGTTGGCTAATACTAAATCCGTTGAGTATGGGCTATGTATGAGAACAGGCAAAAGGCAAGAGGCAAAAGGCAATAGGGAGAATAAATAATCAGTTTTTGATAACCGGATTTAGTATAATATCTTTAGGCTTTTTTGTCATCAAAAAAGTGCCAGCCATTTGAGCAATATAGGGGAAATTTTAGGCACTTTTCCCCTGAAAATGCCTAAAACCCCACACCCCACACCCCACTAAAAACCTTTTCAGCAAATTCTAGGTGCTGAATCGAGGCGATCGAGTCAAAAAGATTTTAGCTGGGGGAATAGCAACTCAAGAGGTCATTAAAGGTTTCATTTTGCCTTAAACCATCGAAAACAAAGTTATTACGCACTAATTCGCCACATATATCCGGTTCTATGTCTAGAGCTTCCCGTAAACAGTCGATCGCTTTTTCTTGTTGACCGAGGGCGGCATAACAGCAGGCGGCATTATACCACGCATAGCGATCATCTTGATCGATTTTTAACGATTCTTCATAACAGGCGATCGCTTCTGGTAAACGCTGTAATTCCTGTAGGATCACACCCTGTTGATACCAGGACCAGTAATCTTGCGGTCGGATATCGAGGGCGGTACGATAATTAAATAAAGCCTCTTGGGGATTGCCCCAATCCCGGAAAGCGTCGCCGCGACGATACCAGGCCCAATAATCCCGGGGTCGCGCCCCCAAGGCCAGATCATAGAAAGTGATAGCGCGTTCGTAATTTTTCAGCAATCGATAGGCTTCCCCTTGCCGGTAGGCCGCCCAATAGTCCCCCGGACTATGACTTAGGGCCCGTTGAAAACAAGCGATCGCTTTTTCGTAGTCCTTTAATTCTTGTAGATAAACACAACCTTGATCGTACCAAGCCCAATAGTTATCATCCTTTACCTGTGCGGCGTTAGCATAACTTTCAGCCGCTTCTTCATACATTCCCAAGTCTTCTAGTATCATACCCCTTTTGTACCATGCCCAATAATCATCTGGATAATATTCTAAGGCTTTTTCGTAGCTGATTAAGGCTCCAAAATAGTCCATTCTTTCTTTTAAAATATTGCCTTGGTCATACCAGTCCCGATAGCTATCCGGACGGCATTCGAGCGCTCGATAGACAGTAAATAGATAGGTCATAGTTATTAATCGATAGTAAGTAGGGAGGCACAATTATTTGTAGGATGGGTTAGCGGTAGCGTAACCCATGCGGGGGTTGGGTTTCATGCTTCAACCCAACCTACGTTCATCTTATATTTAATTCCACCCACCTACTTAATTAGAGCCGTCAGTCTTATCAGTTATCAGTGGGAGTGTTGGGTGAGCAGTGGGTGCTTTTTCCCTGAAAATTAGGTAGTTGACCACCTGAAAATCGGTAAAACCCTACACCCCACACCCCACACCCCACACCCTGCCCCCAAGAAAAACTTTTTGCCGCAAACCCTAGTTATACTTTTAGAACAGATTCAGATCCGTTAAAGCGCCGAGACTGCTAGAGGAGACTAACTTGGCGAATTTGCCGAGAATTCCCGTTTTATAGCGTGGGGGGCGCGGTTGCCAATGGTTACGACGACGGGTTAATTCTTCCTCCGATACATTTAAACTCAAGAGACGTTGACGAGCATCAATAGTGATTTGATCCCCTTCCTCTACTAGGGCAATTGTACCACCCACCGCCGCTTCCGGAGCGACGTGACCGACCACCATGCCATAGGTTCCCCCGGAAAAACGACCATCGGTAATTAATCCCACGGAATCCCCTAAACCGGCGCCGATAATTGCCGAAGTGGGGGCTAACATTTCCCGCATACCCGGTCCGCCTACTGGTCCCTCGTAACGGACAACCACCACATCCCCGGCTTGAATTTTTCCGGCTAAAATTGCCTCTAAACAGGTTTCTTCCGACTCAAACACCCGCGCAGGTCCGGTGATGACTGGAGTTTTCACGCCGCTGATTTTGGCCACGGACCCCTCTGTGGCCAGATTTCCTTTTAAAATGGCTAAATGACCCTCTTTATAGACAGGATTGCTAAAAGGACGGATAACATCTTGGCCTGAGGGCGGTTGGTCGGGAATATCGGCTAAAATCTCAGCGATAGTCTGACCGCTAATGGTGAGGGCATCCCCGTGTAGTAAACCATTAACCAGGAGAATTTTCATCACTTGGGGAATACCACCGGCTTTGTGCAGATCCACGGTAACGTAACGCCCGGAGGGTTTAAGATCGCAGATAACCGGTACACGCTGGCGGATGGTTTCAAAATCATCGATCGATAATTCTACCCCGATGGTGCGGGAAATGGCTAAAAGGTGCAGGACAGCGTTAGTGGAACCTCCCACCGCCATAATTACCGAAATAGCGTTTTCAAAGGCTTTACGGGTCAAAATTTGGCTAGGTAGAATCTGTTTTCTAACCGCCTCGACCAAAACCTTGGCCGATTCTTCGGTACTATCGGCTTTTTCCTCATCTTCGGCGGCCATGGTCGAGGAATAGGGTAAACTCATCCCCATGGCTTCAAAAATGGAAGACATGGTATTAGCAGTAAACATTCCACCACAGGAACCGGCCCCGGGGCAAGCGTTGCGTTCAATTCCGATAAGGTCTTCTTCACTGATTTTACCGGCGCTGTACTGTCCCACGGCTTCAAAGGAACTGACCACGGTTAAATCGCAATCTTTGTAGCGCCCCGGTTTAATCGTGCCACCATAGACGAAAATAGCGGGAATATTCATCCGGGCCATGGCAATCATTGCCCCCGGCATATTTTTGTCACAACCCCCGATAGCGAGGACTCCATCGAGACTTTGACCATTACAGACGGTTTCAATGGAATCGGCGATTACTTCCCTAGAAACGAGAGAATATTTCATTCCTTCTGTTCCCATGGAAATCCCGTCACTAATGGTGATAGTCCCGAAAAGTTGCGGCATTCCCCCCGCTAATCTCGTGGCTGCTTCGGCACGCATTGCTAAATCATTAATTCCCATGTTACAGGGGGTAATGGTGCTAAATCCGTTAGCGATGCCGATGATGGGTTTGCTAAAGTCCTCATCCCCAAAACCTACCGCTCTTAACATGGCCCGATTAGGACTGCGTTGGGTACCTTGGGTAACAATGCGACTTCTGTAGTTATCTGCCATAACTTTATCTTTCTCCAATGGCGGCTTATATGTGCGATCGCTGCTCAAGTTCTCCAATCGCACCTTTATTTCTATTTTCTGACTTTTGGCCGCTCTGAGCAGGTTTTAGGACAGTCCATGTCTAAAGAAAATATAAAACTGTGGGAGTAATGAACTATTCCCCACCGCTTCGCCAAGGGGCGAGTTTCTGACGCTTCTTTGTCGATGGTGGTTGGTGCGGACGGTAATGATTTGGTAGTAGTGGCGTAGCCCTCTTGCTTGAAGTGTGTAAAATATTTGTAATAAAAACAATTGGCTCAAATCAGTTTTTAATGAAGCGGTGTTATCATTTTAGCATACTTAACTCAGATAAACCATAAAGGCTCTCCTAGAGTAGTTATGTAAAAATAGTAACAATCAAGGAAGATATTGAGACTTAAAGTTATCTCAAAAAATAGTTAGAATCCTTGGTTTGACAAGAAGATAGAAACTGTTATAGGCTAAAAGACATAGCTCAAGCCGAGTCTAAACTTAACATTTTATTATATAGGAAGGGGTTATGCTGTCACTCCAGTGGCAAAATTGAGATGCTTCCAGAAAATATTTAAGGTAAAATTAGATAGACTATCTCCAAAACTTAATTAACAATTAGGAAACTAAGTCAATGCTACAATCAGTTAAAGGCATTTATAGACAAGGAAAGATCGAGCTTTTAGAAACTCCCAATAACCTAGAAGAAAGTTCAGTTATTATCACATTTTTAGAAGATAAACCAATCCAAAAATATCCCAAATTAATGTGCTTTGGAATGTTCACGGGGGATGATCAATCTACAGAAGAAGATTTTTCATTCGCCGAATTTCAGGGCGATGCAGATGACCACTTAGATTGGTCTTAAACCGATGAAATATGTGCTGGATACTCACGCCTTAATTTGGTTTTTAGAAGGGAATCCCCGATTGGGAAAAAATGCCAAAACGATCCTTTCTGACCCGAACAGTGAATTAGTTTTACCGGCTATTGTTTTAGCTGAAGCGGCTTGGATTGTTGAGCGAGGCAGAACATCAATCCCTTCGGTTTTAGAATTATTTAGGGTTTGCTGAATAAATCTAAAAACCTTGTTGGATAGGGTTTTTAGACTTGTTTTCCCTCAAAAAGTGCCGACCTTTGGAGTGATTGGGGGGAAAATTCAGGTACTTTTTCCCTGAGTCGGGGGGGTTGGGGGGGCCACACCCTGCCCCCACGAAAAACTTTTTCAGCAAACCCTAAGTAGGTAGGCGTTAAAAATTATCAGATGCCCCCCTTATTAAGGGGGGATTAAGGGTAGGGCTGTTTCATTCTCCCATCAGAATATCAAAAGTAAAAGCGATCACTGTCAGGTAAAATGAGGAGTGACCGGCAACTTTTCAAATATATGTTGAGCTTAATAGAAAAACTGAA
>NZ_SFBZ01000295.1:0-3417 GCF_007095495.1 Microcystis sp. M_QC_C_20170808_M9Col
ATCGGTAAGAATAGGCTTTTTCCATGTCTCATATTTTAGCATATATTTCGTAAATGTGCTAATATTTAACAGCAAAGCCGCCGTAAAACGGCGGGGTTTCAGACCCAAATTTTCGATGATTCGGGTTGAATTTACCAAGTTTATTAAATTATGCGTTCTCCCCAATTAATTGTTCTATTGCTCGGTTTATCCCTTCTCCCCAGCATCTCCCCCGCTTTTGTCCATGCTAATCCCTCGATAGTGCCAGTGAAACAATCGAGTAATCGCGATTGGGGACAAAAAATCAGCGAAGCGGAAATTAAAGCAATGATTGAAGACATTCAAACCGCTATTAAAGATAAAAATATCGCCCTAATCCTCAAACACTATGCCCCGTTTATTTCCTCGCAATTGACCATTAAAACCGATGCTAGTACCGAAATTTTTGAGTTAGATGGCATCACGGAACATAAAATATTTTTAGAGGAATCCTACAAAAATATTAAAAGTATAGAGGTTCTTTCTGAGAATTGGGACGTGGATATTCTTGCTAATAACGAGATGGCGATTGTCACTCGCGAGCGAGTAGTCAATATTACCAACACCGAGGGTGATAACTATATAGTTGCATCGGAAGCGGTGGCTAAAGTCGCTCCCATCGACGGCAAATTGAGGATATTTTCCATTCAAGAAACCGCCGAAGTGGGACGCAGACCAAAAAAATAATCAACCTCTCCGGTTGGGACTAGACCAACCCGACTCCCGCCGTCTTCGTCCCTCGATAAAACCGTCATCATAGTCTCTAGAATTGCGCGGATTATCATAGCGGGCAAAGTTAAACCCGTCCTCTAGTCCGCGCTGAAATTCTTGCTCTGGTGGCACAAATCGATAACGTTGTCTATTATCCTGTACCGCCCGGTTGATTAACAAGGCCCCCGCTCCAATACCCACGGCCTCACCAAAGGTTAAAGACTTAGCATAATCGATGTTAATTGTCAAGAAAGTTGTTGTTAAAATTAAGGCTTTTCCCCAATGCTGACCCATAAAATCCTCCTTAAAAAAATCAAGTTGACAACGAAACCATTACAGATACAGAGTTTCTCATAAAATCGACCACCGACTTCCCAAAACGGAAACCTTGTACCTCACCATTACGATAACTGCTATTAGCTAGATTTAGAAGAATGGGAGTGAAAGCGAATCCCCAAGAAGACATCGTAGAGGAAACTCCAGAAATTCTTACCTTGCAGTAAACCTAAAGACTGTTCACAATCTTTCGCATCTAAAAGCGGTTTAGTGGCATAGTATGCCGGTTGGTATTTGTACCAGGGAATCGACGGCCAGAGATGATGCACGAGATGATAATTCTGCCCTAAAATCAGCAGATTTAAGAGGGGACTGGGGTAAACTCGGGCATTTTTCCAACGATTGCGCTCTTGGAAAGGACGATGGGGGAGATAATCGAAAAATAAACCGAGGGCAATTCCCACCACTAAAGCGGGAACAAACCAAAAATTCATCACATAGCTGATAAAACCGTATTGACAGGCGAAGATGACTATGGTAGCAACAAAAAGACGACTGAGGAACCATTCCAGCAGTTCGTATTTCCGCCAGAGTTGCCGCTTAAAAAAGAAGATTTCGTGATAAAAAAATCTGGCCGCAATCATCCACAAAGGGCCACCAGTGGAGACAAAATGATCCGGATCATTTTCGGGATCGTTAACGTGAGCGTGGTGCTGTAAATGGACTCTAGTGAAGACCGGAAAGGCAAAACCGAGCATTAAAGCACTGCCATGACCTAAAATAGCATTAAATAGCCGATTGCTATGGGCAGAATTATGAGAGGCATCGTGGATAACTGTCCCCGATAAATGTAAAGCGAGGACATTAGCACTAAAACAAATCCAGTCGGGCCAGGACCATAGCCAATAGCCACAGGTAGATAGGGTTATTAGGCTCAAGGCACTAAAAAACATGGTAACGTTTGGGTTGAAGCCCCCCGGTGCTTTTAAATACTCTTTGGGGACTGTCAGCAACATCTCGGCCGACTGCATTATGGGTGTTGCTCCTTATTGTGTTCGCTTTACTGGCGTAAATTATCATACTACGGCTTTTTCATAAAGTTTTGTAACATTATCTTAATTAATCTAAAGTTATGAAGAAAGTAAGGATTTGTTATATGGTCTTCCCCCCTCAGTCCCCGAGGGAAAGCGAGGCTACAAGAGAAAATCACGGGCGCTTAACGCCAGTTTCGCACTTAAACGATTAAAAAATTCGGCTAGAGACTCGGCTTGAGAGGGAGCGATCGCTTGTTTCCCCCCTATCACAGATTCTACCCTATCCCGATCGCCGAAAATATCGACAAGACACTCCCTATCGATATCGAATTCATCAAGTAAAGATTCTAACGTAGCGGCAGGATTTGTTCGGGCGATCGGATAATGTTTCCGCTCGTATTCTTCCACTAATAACACCAGTAAATCGAATAATAGTCCTTCGTCATTGCTTAACTCCCGTGACATCATCCCTTCAATTATGCTTAAAAATCGCTCGTATTCTTGCGAGTTATTAATCGGTTTCGGTTGATACTGCAAGAGTAAATCACCATAGGTTAATGGATTAGAAGTAGGGATCATTTTTCCAGTTCTCCTTATTGTATTCAGCGTGACTTAGAATATATTTAACGAAAATGGTTTGACGAGAATAATTGATGTCAGCGATTAAACGGTATTTGTTTCCCTTGATATTAAAAACTGTAAAATTTCCCACCGCCTCCGCTTTCGGGTAGCGACCTTGAACCTCTACTAAATTTTTCCAGTTAGCCTTACTAGCGAAGTTATACCAATCGCTAAGAGCGTCTTCTGCGTCCGAGTGGCGTTGCCAAAACTCTCGTAATTTGACTTTACTGATCACGTGCATTGATCGCTAGTTTTATTGTTCTCTTTAACCTAGATAAACATTGATCACTCTAATAATTATAGTGTATGTCAATTTGACCGATCGCTCCCCGCACCCCAGAAAAGCGCACCACTTCGCCGCTCTCTTGGGAGATCGCCCTAAATCCCGAATCGAGTAATCAATAATAGACCTCTTGCATAAATCCGAAAACAAACGATAGAAACAATAATGGGAGGGACTTTTAGTTAATTATTTATTAGTAGTTGATAATCTTCAAAAATGTTGCTGTACAAGGATCGACTTAAGACTTTTGCAAGAGGTCTAATAGCTAGATAAAGCATAATAAATATAAATTACAAAAACCTTGACAAAATCGGGGGGGGGTAATATTCGGGGTAATTTAGCTAAACAATGTATTCTATCCCACATTCCGCACCCTAAAGTGTCACATTGAAAATTTTATCTAAATCGTCAAAACGATTGCCGGCTCTGAATTACAGGCTAATTTGTTTGCCCAGCAGATGCACAATTAGCCCT
>NZ_SFBZ01000296.1:0-7577 GCF_007095495.1 Microcystis sp. M_QC_C_20170808_M9Col
TCAGTTTTTCTATTAAGCTCAACATATATTTGAAAAGTTGCCGGTCACTCCTCATTTTACAAAGACAGTGATCGCTTTTACTTTTGATATTCTGATGGGAGAATGAAACAGCCCTACCCATCTCCCCACTCCCCACGGTTATAGAAACCTCGGCAGAAAAGTCTCTACAACCGGGTTTTTCTAGGAATATTAGGAAAGGAGATTACCGCGACTACCGTTAGGAAGAATAGTTTCTTCGAGGGAAGCAGAAAGAAGATTATTTTCGGTTAAAATCGCCCCAATTAAGTTAGCTTGTTTGAGATTAGCTCGTTTAAGATTGCTTCCCACTAAATAACTCAAGAGTAATCCCGCTTGGTGTAGATTAGCACCGGAAAGGTTAGCGGAGGCTAAATTAGCACCGAGCAGATTACAACCTGTTAAGTTAGCTTGGCGAAAATTGGCTTTATTAGCGTCAGTTTTGCTTAAATCGGCTCCGGTTAAGTTAGCTCCCTCAAAATCGCTACAATTGAGGTTAGCTCCCGTCAAATTAGCACCTTCGAGGTTAGCACAACGTAAATCCGCCCCCCGTAAATCCGCCCCGCGCAAATCGGCATAGCTGAGGTCGGCGTATTGAAGATGGCAGTTTTCCAGATTAGCTTGATAGAGATAGGCTCGAATTAGGTTAGCCTCTTTTAAGTTAGCATGGCTAAGATTAGCAGAGCTAAGAATAGCACGAGTGAGAATAGCCCGTTTTAGGTTAGCTTTCCCCGCCATGGCATGAGTTAAAGTGGCTGAGGTGAGATTAGCCGCTTCGAGATTCGCTTTCAACAGTTGAGCAAAAAGTAAGCTACTGTGAATTAAACAGGCAGAACTTAAATCAGCCTTTTTGAGAATGGTATTACTCAAAATTGCGCCGCTTAGTTGACTTTGGCGCAAATTTGCCCCAGAAAGGTCGGCTTTAGTCAGGTTAGCATCGATAAGACAAGCTTTGCTTAAATTAACTTCTTCGAGGGAAGCATCCTTGAAATTAGCGTTAATTAAACAAGCTTCGGCTAAATTGGCTCGTTTTAAGTAACTATGACTTAGGTTAATCTGGTTTAAACACTGTCTCTTTAAATTGACTCCGCTAAGTCTGACTTCCGCAAAGTTGCGTTCACCTCGATTATACAGTTCGATTAGATGTTCACGATTGGTTAAGGCATTGCTACTCATAAAATAACTAAATTGTTCTGGAAGGTGATTTCCAGAGAATTGGTTGGGGAAAATTACTGATCATGAAGTCGATCTCTAGGATGAGTACAGGGAGCGACTGGGAATTTTTGCGAATAAATAGAAATTTTCAACCAATTACGGGCTTAAAATCCCTATTGGCAATCACTAAAACCGGTAAAGAACGACAAGAATCGGGGTTCAATACCAAAAACAGTCTCTACCTAAACCCGCCACTTGTTGCCAGCCAGGTCTAGGCATTAAATTAGAGAAGTCTTGTGCGTCAGTTTTTCTGACTGAATCTACTGCCTCGCCGATGTCTTGACTCGGTATCATACAGTTGAATTTGTTAGGTCTGCTTAGTCAGTCCGGTAGCCAAGAGGCTAAAACTCTTAATCACCAGATTTCGGGGACTCTCCAGTTGAGCAAGCATAAAACTTTGTAAAAGTCAATCCCTCTTAGGGATGAACTGCCCAATTCTATTCCCTGAAGCCTTGGTTTATTCAGTCTATCAGGTTGTGGTCTGTTTTGGCAAGAGGGGTCAATGGTTTTTTAATCAATTCGCCAAAAGGCTTGATTTTTCGTAGGGGATAATTGTATAGACCGGTCATCTAAATATTGTCTGAGACTGGGGGAAGGATTGAGGAGATAAATATCGGTAAATTGATTTTTTAAGGATGGGATGGAAACTCTAGGGTTCGACTGAACAAATAAATACTTTGTCTTAGCATCAGTAGTATGGATAAGGGGCAAGGTATCTAACCAATGTTCTGAAATAATTAGAGGTTTTTGACTGCGATTAATCATTGTATAAGCGTTGGGAATATTACTACCATAGCCCACATATCTAGTTGCCGGCGGTGGATAGGGAATTTTGGCAATTAATCCGAAAACTAGCAATAATATTAAGAGAATTTTTGCCCAGCCTTGGCGCTGCTGTAATCCCTTGCTTAGTAAAAAGGTAACTGCCAGCAGCATACCGAGAAAACTCGGTAAGTAAAATCTGCCCACAGCCGTGTAGCGAAATCCTCTGATTAGATCCCAAGCTAAAAGAGAGAAAAAGGGGATAATTGTTAGGAGAATGATCAGGGTAAAAACTTTTTTATCGGCTTTTTTGCCCAGATAAATAAAGGAGATGATGACGAGGATAATTAGGCAGTATTCAATAATAGGGTTGATGGTGGGATTGGCTAAACTGAAATTATAAAATAAACGAGCGATCATTCTTACCCATATTTGCCAAAGTACCTCTAGGGTTAAACTGCCTTTTGACCATCCAAAGATAGTAAATCGACTGGTAAAAATCCGGGTTAACCAAATTGAATAAATCCACAGGGAAGCAAGTAAGCTGATGCTATAGTATTTTTTGGTTAAAAAGTTAAAATAATTCAGCTGCAGCAGAAAATATAGGCTATGAACCACTAAAACAAAGATAAAGAAAACATGGGTATATAAACCAGCGATTAGGGATAAACTATAGAAAAACCAATCTTTTTTCGGTTGCGAGGAATCAATAGCTTTGAGAAATAACCAGCTAGAAAGTATCGAACAGAAAACATATAGTCCGTATTCCCAAATTCCTAGAGCATAACCAGTAAAACGCGGGGAAAAGAAGATAAGTGTAGTGGCGATTAAAGCGGCGTTTTTATTTTTAAATAAAGTCAAAGCTAAATGGTAAAAACTCCCTAAAATACCAAACCAAATAATTACCGAAAATCCTCTTAAGACTAAATAAGAATTGCCTAATAATCTTGCTAAAAACCAGAGGGAACTGTAATAGAGAGGTAGATCATAATTTGAGCTAGTATAAAGAGAGGCTAAGGTATCAGGAAAACCTTTCACGGAATTAACCCCTTGAAATTGCCAGAGTTGTTCTGTAGATTTAATTTGTCCATCGAACAGATAGTTAATTAACTGTTCAGGTGTGTAACCAGAAAGATGCAGTAAGACCAAAGATTCATCGTGCCAAACATAGCTATAGTAGGCGAGATGGACAAAATAGAAAATATTGAAAATAATCAATAAACCTAAAGCAAATCTAACCCCAGATTGACGAGTAAACATAATTATCTCGATCCTGTTAAAAATCACTGATTACTGTTGACTAACTCCTGCTTAATCACTCTAGAATTTTGATGGGTAAGGGGTAAAGTAAACCAAAACTGTGAGCCAACCCGCGGGGTACTTTTTACCCCAATTCTCCCAGAGTGAGCCTCGATTATTTGCCGACATTGGTAGGAACCTAAACCGATTCCCGTTAGGTGTTGATTATGAAGATTTCTTACATATAAATGGAAAAGATGTTGACATTGTTCCTCATCCATGCCAATGCCATTATCGCTTAAAGTGCAGTAGAGCATATCTTGGTCAATACGAGCATCTAAAGCTAATTGAATCGGTGAAGGGTTATGTTTTAAGGCATTATTTAATAATTGTTCAAAAACACTTCTTAGCTGACAAGGATCAGCATCAATAGCGGGTAAGTCATCGGGGAGAAGATTAATAAAAGTAGCTTGATATAAATCAAAATCTTTTTGCCAATCTTTGAGCCAAATTTCCACCTGTTCTTTTAAAGATAGAGGTTGACGATGCAAGATTAAAGGCCGTTCTTCAGCAAAATGATTTTCTGATAAAGCATTAATTAAAGTTAATTGTTGATCGCAACTACGCACCACCTGATCGAGCATTGCTCGCGAGATAGTTACTTTTTCTGTTTGCCGACACTGGAAATTTTTTAATAACATCACTAATCCCATAATCGAAGTGCGAAGATCGTGGGATACTGCCTGTAAAAAAACCGTTTTCATTTCGTATAAACGCTGAATTTCCCGGACTTTCTCCCGCAGTTCCAGGGTTCTTGCTGCCACTTCCCGTTCTAAATTATTATTCAAGCTTTGCACCCTCTGATATAGTTGGGCTTGGCCGATAGCAATACAAACTTGGGTGGCTAACTGTTCTAATAATTTGACCTCGCTTTTTTGCCAATGACGAGGATGGGAATATTGATGGACAACTAAAGCGCCTAAATGTTGATTATTAACCGTTAGAGGTAAAACTAAAGAGGATTTAACTTGCAGGTATTCGTAATAACCCTTGAGAGTCGGCAGAGTTTGCACCTTAGCGGTATTATCAGCAATAATTAACTTATCTAAAGAAAATAATTGTCCCAATTCTTCCAGTAATTCTGGTTCGGGAAACCAACCCATCAGCGAGGGAATCTCGGGACGACGGGACTCAGCGATTACCTTAGACCAACCCCGCTCTTGACAGTGACCGATATAGACTTGATCGGCATCGAGAAAATTTCTGATTTCCTCAACAATGGTATTTAAAACCTGATCTATATCTAAAGATTGATGGACTTTTAAAGCAACTTGTGTTACTAAATGTTCTCTTTCTAAAGTTTCATTTAAAGCTCGATCGATCTGTTGTCTTTCGCTAATCGCCGCCGATAAAAACAGAGAAGTTGACATGACAATGACTAAAAAGATTTGTAAGATCAAGACACCTCTGGTATAATCGGGAGCCTGTAGGATAAAAGGACTGATTCCCCTGGCCAATCCCATCAAAGCTAAAATAGATACTAAAAAATTCGCTATTACCGCTCCCCAAGTCTGAAAACGCATGGCAGCCCAAACCACAAAAGGAAAAGGCAGATATTCGAGGTACTGCACCATACTCCAATCGGGGTTAAGAAAATTTGGTTGATCACCAAAAACCACGGAAGTCACCACCGTTAGCAAACTCAGACAAAGTAACGCCTCGCCAAGGCGTTGGGGTTGCCGTGGTTCTCGCAGGGAGTGATGATTGAAGAAAAAACGCAACAGCAGCGGCGTGGTCATTAATATTCCCGTACTATCTCCGAGCCAGATAATGCCCCAAGACTGTCCAAATTGCCGCCAATCCCAAGTATTTAGCCAACTACGGGCAAAAGTATCGATAGTGGCGTTAACTGCCGAGGCTAATAAAGCCGCTAAAAATACCAGTAAAAGGATATCGCGAATGCGCTGTAAAGTGGCGGAAAATCTCAGATAATGCAAGAATTGCGCCCCTAACAGAGCCGATAAACTGCTACCGAGCGCCGAAAATAGAGCTATGGGCCAACTGGCCGCTAAAAAGAAGGTAAGAAGCAAATCCCCGATAAAAACGCCTAAAACTAGCCTTTTTCCCCCTAAAAAAACAGCAGTTAAGCCAATACCAGCACTCATCCAAATCGGGGCAGGTCGCGACCCTAAATTTAAGCAGAGATAGCCTAGCCAACCAACACCCAGATAAACTAGGGCAACAAGCACAATTTTAGACCGATATGATGAAATCTGTAGCATTTTCAGTTATCAGTTATCAGTTATCAGTTATCAGTTATCGGTTATCAGTTATCAGTTATCAGTTATCAGTTATCAGTTATCAGTTATCAGTTATCAGTTATCAGTTATCAGTTATCAGTTATCAGTTATCAGGTTTAAGTTTTAAGTTATTAGGTTTAAGTTTTCAATTTTCAATAAATTTAGTATCTTTCACTGGTCACTGGTCACTGGTTACTGGTTACTGGTCACTGGTTACTGGTCACTGGTCACTGGTTACTGGTCACTGGTTACTGGTCACTGGTCACTGAATCACTGAATCACTGTTAATCTATCTCCAGATTGCCTAAACTAGGAGTAGTTCTGCCTCATGCAGATGGGTGAAAACCGTACATTTTCCCGTTAGGAATCAAAGATCATGCGGATTTTAATTGTTGAAGACGATCCTTTAATGCAGTTAGGTTTAGAACAAGCGCTCAGTGAACAGCCGGATTTTGAGATTGTTGGTCAAGCTAGTGATGGTCTAGCGGGGGTACAATTAGCCCTATCCCTACGGCCGGATTTAGTGGTCATGGACATCGGTTTACCCCGTCTCGATGGCATTGCGGCAACTAAACAGATTAAGGAGGGTTTAGCTAATGTTCATGTGGTCATGCTCACTTCCCACACTCTCCAACAGGAAGTGATCGCAGCTCTGGCTAGTGGTGCTGATGCCTATTGTATCAAGGGAGCCAGTCTCGATCGCCTTTTGGCCGCCATTGAAGCGGCCAAGGATGGGGCCACCTATTTAGACCCCCAAATTGCCCGTTTAGTCATGGATAATCTCAAACCGCCGGCAGTGCAACCTAATCCCAATCTAGCACTTTTATCAGAGCGAGAAATGGAGGTTTTAAAGTTAATTGTTGAGGGCAAAAGTAACGCTGAAATCGCCGAACAACTTTATTTAAGTACCAATACGATTAAAACCCATGTGCGGGGAATTATGAATAAATTAGCCGTGGACGACCGAGTACAAGCGGCCGTAATTGCCCTACGTTCCGGTATTGTTTAAGGGGAAAATGGCGATTTACTTATCCCCTATTCGAGGCTTCTCTAATCACCTCTAAAACCTCTGAAGCATGGGAAATAGTCGGGACGTGACCGGATGCCAAAACCACTGTCTTTGCTCCCATTCTCTCGGCCAAATTAAACTGTAATTCTGGGGGTACGGCTTGATCTTGACTAGAGACAATATACCAGTTTGGCTTATTTCTCCAGGCGGTTGTAGTGGTTTTTGCTGTTAGTAAAGAGGCGGCTGCTGGGGTTTGGGTGGCATAAATTAAAGCGGCTTTTTCGGCGGGCAAATCATTGGCGAGAATCTTCTCTATTCCCTCTTGAGAAATCCAGATAAACCCCTCTTGTTCTTGAAAATACTGTGATGGGGTTTCGTATTCACTAAACAAATCTACCATCGACTCCCCCGCATCGGGAGCCAGCGCTGCAATGTAAACTAAACCAGACACTTTTTCATCGTTGCCGGCTTCTGTGATTACCGTACCCCCCCAAGAATGACCGACTAGAATACATTGTCCTTCGATACGGTTTAAAATTCTTTTCGTAGCAGCTACGTCATCCGCTAGAGAAGTGAGAGGATTTTGCACTGCGATCGCTGCGTATCCTTCGGCTAATAACTGGGCAGTTATCTGATTATAACTAGAACCATCGGCCCAAAAACCGTGAACCAAAACAATATTGTTAATTCTGTTCATAAGACCTCTTACAAAACTCGAAAAGTGCTGGTTTTTAGCATTTTTTAACTCTCAGAGAGCTATTAATATTCTTACATTGTAGCCATTAAGCCCATTTTAACTTTTTAACTCAATTGCCGGTGCTATAACCATCCAAAAAGTATATTCAATCATTTATAATAAGTTATCGACCTATCTCTGTTGGATAAACCATGACTATCGCTCAAAGCTTACCCCTAGTCGAGTCTCATGTAAACCCTGAGATAATCTTCCCACAAGGCCAATTTTGGAGTGATGAACCCCCTTTGGAAAGTAACCTACATCTACAACAAATTATTTTATTAATTCAGTGTTTAGAATG
>NZ_SFBZ01000297.1:0-28456 GCF_007095495.1 Microcystis sp. M_QC_C_20170808_M9Col
CCTAAATCAATCCCTACTTCTTTTCCTGTAGAGTCAAAGGTTTCTACTCTCTCAATGTCTAAGACAAATTGACAATAAAAGCCATCGGCTCGTTTAATAAGCCTGACTCTTTTGATAGTAGATTTATCGAGAATCTCACGGTTAAAAGTACCGATTAACTTTAATTTTCCTATCCCTGTTTTATCCGTGATGTGGATAAACTTTTTGTCTTCTGTTAGTTTCCAACCAGAAGTTTTGTACTCGACAGACCTTGAAAACTTTTTGAATTTGGGATAGCCTTTTTTTGCCAAACCCCTTTGACAATTGTCGTAGAAACGGGATATAGAAAACCAAGCTCTTTCGGCACTTGCTTGACGAGCCATAGAGTTGAGTTTACCAACAAAAGAGAACTCAGGACTATTAGATAATTCGGTAGTTAGCCTACACAAAGTAGCATAGTTAACCTGATCTTCTTTGGTAGAGTCCATCCAAAATCTTAGACATTTGTTCCGAATAAACTGTCCCACCCTGATAGCCTCTTGAATGGCTATCTTTTGGGAAGGATTGACTTTTAACTTAAACTCTATGACTCGCATCGATTCGACCTCTCAATGTGTTAAGTAGGGAGGCACAATTATTTGTAGGATGGGTTAGCGGTAGCGTAACATGAGCAGGCGTTGGGTTTCATGCTTCAACCCAACCTACGTTCATCTTATATTTAATTCCACCCACCCACTTATATTATGAGTATAGTAATTCATTGTAAAAAGTGTCAAGAGCATAAAAACTAATTATTTTAAGACTCGTAGAGCCACTTTTAATCTCACCGTACATATAGTTCTTGTGACAAAATATCATCGGAAAGTATTCCAGAAAAAGCATTTAGAGTTTTTGAGAATAGTTTTTCAAAACATAGCTGAGAAATGGGAGGCGAAGGTAATAGAGATTAACGGAGAATCAGACCATGTTCACATTCTTTTAACTTACCCCCCTCATAAACTGTTAAGTAGTCTAATCGCTAACTTAAAATCAACTTCTTGCCAGCTGATGTGGGATAACTTTTCAGACCACTTGAAAGAGATATATGGTCAAGATAAGAGAATTTTGTGGACAGGGGCATATTTTGTGGCTAGTTGTGGCGGTGTCACAATAGACCAACTTAAGAAATATGTCGAGAATCAAGACTCCCCTGAATATTAGCTGTGCTTCGCTGTTTTATGCTGGTCGGTTTTTCATCTCGTCAGTGAAACCGAGGGTTCCTTCAAACCGACATTTAAGGTAAAAATTAATAACCACAATCAGTAATCAGTAATCAGTAATCAGTAATCAGTCATCAGTCATCAGTAATCAGTAATCAGTCATCGGTAATTGGATAATATCTTTAGGCCTTTTTGAGATCAAAAAGTTCCGGGACTGGGAGTGAGCGGGGGGAAAATTGGGGGACTTTTGCCCTGAAAATTAGGTAATTGACCTCCTAAAAATGGGTAAAACCCCACAATCTAACCCTAAGAAAAACTTTTTGCCGCAAACCCTACTTATTTTTTGGCGGTTTTAACACAATCGAGGGTACGGACGATGGCGGCTGCTGCGTAGTTACGACGGGCGGGATCATTTGGTACAAAAGAACTACCCCGTTCGTTCAAGGGAGAGGCCACACCGCAAAATCCCGACATCTGGGTAATTAAACTGGCGGCCCAATGGCCGGAAGTATCGGAAAAATTGACGGGGGTTTTAGTTTGGGCTAAATCGGGGGCTTGTTTTTGCTGAGTTTTCAGGTAGGTGGCGGCCTGTTTGAGAATCGCCATCAATTCGGCCCGGGTGATAGGGTCGGTGGGACGGAATTCGCCGTTAGCTTTGCCGGCAACAATACCATTGGCCCGGGCCCATTGGATTTTTTTGGCACTCCAGCGCGTCGCTTCTACGTCGTTAAAACTGCCGCTGCCGGGGGGAATCTCTTCTAGGTTAATTTTGGTGACAGTTCCCATCCCTTCAATAATCATCGAGACGAATTGTTCCCTGGTGACGGGATTTTCGGGGCGGAAGGTGTTATCTTCTTTAAAACCGGCCACTACCCCAAGCGCGATCGCTTTTTCAATCTCAGTTTTATAGATATCGCCGCTAATATCCTGGAAACTAGACCCAGAACTGGGGGGAGGAGTGGTTTCGCTGAGGGGAGGTCTGCCGGTGGCCGCGAGAACTTCCGCTTCTTTGCCGCTAAAGTAGAAGTGGCCTAAACTTTTGCCTTGAAAAGTACGACGGCTAAATCTCCAACCCGGTTCGAGGATAATTTTCATAAATCCCGTTTGCATTCCTCGGGTTCTTCCCACCACTAATTCCGGTCTGCGGGCATCCCGGGGGGTTCCCACTAAGTATAATTCGCCATTGCGTTCCACAATACGCAGGATGTAATCTAGCCCAAAATCCCGGCCATCCAGACGGATAGAATAACCATTACTGTCGGTGGCGCGGCGACAAATGCCGGTAAAGTCAAAGTTGAGGAGTAGAGGGTCGATCATGACGGGATTTGAGCCGCTTTCGATCCAACACTTCTGTTTTCCCTGGATTTGTTCCAAGACTAGCAGGTCAAATTTATTACCTCCGTAGGGACGAGCGATCGCTACTACCTGGGTCTGCTCGATGTCCTGTTCGTCAAAGTTGGCCGCTGGTGTGGCAGTTATGCCCAAGGTCATTAGGGCGGTTAGGGCGATCGATAATCTGGCTTTCATAATCTTTAATCTATAAGACGATTTTTGCAGTAAAAATAGACGTGCTAATCCCAATATTCTATGACTGAATGCTTCCGGTCGTTGTTCCAGACTGCGCCGGATTGTTGTCTGTCCGCACAAGTTTTCTCTCAATCTTCAATTTCCGAACCTATTTATCCTGGCAATATTCTGATGGAACTGGTGGGTTGATCAATATTAATTCGGTTAGCTGTTGAAACTGGGGAGATTTTGGCGAATTGTTGAAAATTTTAGCCAGCCATTCGAGTCTTAGGCTAAGATGGGGAGAGAGGCTTTTAATTGGCCGCAGCCCTTGACTTCCTCACAGGATTTAAGCCCAATAATTGCCTAAAAAATTGCAATTAATCGATTGAGGGCTATCAGTGCTGCGGTGAATTATCATAGTTCATTAGCTCTGGTGAGCCATTGCCCTTTCTTTGGTGTGTGTGAGGTAAACAATTATGAGTAACTCCCCTGGCGATCCTTCTCCTCGTCCTAATCTTTTTCTGAGTATCGGTCGATTTTTCCGCCGGCCTTCTACTTTAATTGTCGGGGGAATTACTCTCCTAGGAATTACCTCCCTTGGCTATTTTACGACTCGTTATTTAGTTTATGAACGTCTAACCCCAATTTTAGACAATATCTTCAGTGAAATGCTGCACAGACCTGTCAGGGTAGGTAAGATAGAGGGCTTTTATTTTAATCGCATTCGTATCGGTAAATCGGAAATTCCAGCTACGGCCAATTCTGCTGATAGTTTATCTATTGATGCGATCGAATTGGGATTAAATCCACTGCCCTTACTTTTAGGTCTGCCGCTGCCGGTTGATGTCAAGTTAATTAATCCCAGTATTTATCTCGATCAGGATAAAAATGGCCAATGGCTCGATAATTTAGAAAAAATAGCTAGTAACTTTGATCGGGAGGCACCCATTAGGTTAAATCTGGGTTTTCAGGTGGAGAAGGCAGCTATTAATATCCAACCCTATGCCCTGAAAAAACCGATAGAAATTAAGGCTGATGGTCAAGGAAGATTTATTGATAATCAAAGGCAGCCTCTCACCTACGATTTTAGCGCAGAAATCCTCAAAAGTCAAGTAAAAATTCAAGGAGAAACGGCGTTAAAAACGGGTGAAAGCCTAACTAATCTTCAGATCGACCGTTTAAACTTAAGTGAACTATTAACTTTAATTCCTAATCGCAATTTTCAATTAAATCAAGGACAAGTAAATGCTAATATTGCTCTCAATATTCCCAGTTGGGCAAAGCTAAATCAAAGTCAAGGTAATGGCAATTTTCAGGTGACGGAAGTAGCGGGAAAATTCCAACCTTTCCAGTATCCAATTAAGCTAACAACTAAGTTAAATTTACAGGGAGACAAAGTATTAGTTGAACAAGCGACCGCAACTATTGGCAAGATTAAAACTGAGGTGAGAGGAGAAGTAAATTGGCAAACTGGTTATCATCTCAATGTCGCTCTAGAATCGGTGGATTTACAACAACTTTTAAGAATTATTTATCTGCAATCACCTCTAGATTTACGGGGAGAAGCACGCTCTACTTTTCAAGTGACGGGAAAACTAGATCAACCTCTAATTAAAGGAACCGTTAGCAACAGCAAACCGATTATTTTTGAGCAAATTCCTATTCAATCAATAACCAGTAATTTTCAAACAAATCTCAATCGTCTTAATTTAGATAAAATTCAAATTAAACCCGTCGCAGGTGGAGAAATTAAAGGAGAAGGAAAATTGCAGTTAAATATTCTGCAATCCCTGCAAAAAAATCAACCTCTTGACGGGACAAAAATGCCAATTAATTTGAATTTACAAGCCAATTTTCCCACGAGAAAAATTTTATCTCAACTGGCAACAATTCCCGCTAAAATTAATATAAACGATCTGCAAGCTAATATTAAAGCTAGGGGTAGTTTAGGACTGCCACAATTATTAATTAATTGGCAAATACCCAGGGTTAATCAGTCAGGATTAATCAATGTTGCCGGGGAGGGTAAAGTATTTTTAGGGGGCAACAAAATAAATTTAACCGATACGGTCATTAAAACAAATGGCGGCAAACTACAGGTTAATGGTAATGGTGATTTTACTAGCAAATTAGTCCAGGGAAAAATCACGGGTAATAACTTTTTATTGACTCCTTTTGTGCCTCTTGTTTGTCAATATTTAGATAGCATTTGCCCCTACCTAGAAACCTTAGAACCCTTAAATTTAGAGACAGCTAATATTCAAGTTAGTGGCAAAATTGACCAACTTAATATTAATACTTTAAACGGAGTTGCTAACTTAAGAATTAGCGGTAAACAAGGCACAATTTCAGTCAATAGTCAAGTATTGCAAGGAAATCTTCAGGCTAACGCTTTCTTAGCGGGATTGCCGATTAATTCCCTATTGCCTAACTTACCAACCCAGGTTAAATTACTGCGATCGCAAATTAATTTACAAGGTTATTTAGGAGAATTACTAAATAATAAAAATAATATTTTCAGCAGTTGGCAAGGTCAAGGTAATATGCAGTTATTAGTAGATAATAATCCTTTAATTGCCACAGCCAAACTGAATCAAGGTTTCCTGACAGGAACAGTTAATACCAGTGGGATTAGTTTCAATAATTTTACAGAAAATTTAACGATTCCCGTCAGTTTAGGCAGGGCAAAAATCAGCTTTGCTGGCAGAATAAATGCTCTGATTAGCGGTACTTTAACGGATTTACAAACTTGGCGCGGAGAGGGAGATATACAGTTATTTGTCAATAATCGATCCCTAAAAACTACCGCCCAACTGGAAAAAGGTATTTTAAGCGGTATAGTTAATACAGCTGGCATTAACTTAAATCCGTTTTTACCCAATATAAATATTCCTGTTAGTCTAGGGAAAACCCAAGTCAATTTCACCAGTGCAATCAATAATTTACTAGCGGGAAAAATCCCTAATTTGTCCACCGTCAATGCTAGGGTAAATACTCGGTTGTTAGTGGATAATAATCCGATTAATACTGAGATTCAGTTAAACAACGGTATTTTTAATATTCTCGGTAGCTTAGAGCGTTTTCAGACTAATATTCCCATACCGTTGCATATTTCCCAAACCAGTTTTCAAGCAGCAGGAAATGCCCAAACTATTTTCGACTCCCTGCAAGAAAAACGACTCAACTTAAGCAGTATCAAAGCAGTTTTTAACTCTCGTATTAATGTAGCCAAAGGAGAAATTAAAGCTAAGGCACAACTGAATAATAATTTTTGGCAAAGTGATATTATTGCCACTAATCTCGCTCCCGCTGCCCTGCTAGGGAAATTGCGGGAAGTAAAATCAATCTCGATTCCAAAATTAGATTTTAGTGCCAATTTAGCGGGAAACATTAAAGAAATTTGGCAGGGAGTAACACCGATTCAGGTTAATAATCTTTCGGCACAGTGGGGAGAAAATAGCTTTGATGTGCGAGGAAATATTCTTTTAGCTAATCTTATCAGTCAACCCGATATCGCTGAGGTTAACTTAAATCTACAGGCAAAAACCGACCTTGCTACTGTACCGCTAACTCAGATTATATCGCTTTTACCGATCGATCCTCGTTTGAAACCCAGAGAATCGACACTGACAGGGATCGGAGAATTTCAAGGACAAATCACAGGAAAAAATCTCTTAACTGCTTGGCAAAAAGTGGGAAATATACAAATCAAAGGAGATATAAATTTAGCGAATTTTAGCATTAATGATCGACCCTTTGAACCTATCTTAAAAGGAAGTATGCAAGCAGGAATCGGTCAAAATATTAGTTTAAATCTGCGGGGAAATCAGGACATTATTGACCTGACTTTCGATCCTTGTCAACAAAATAATTGTCTGCTGCCCTATCTTCCCTTAGGGATAAATATTCGCCAAGCTTTTGGAAATAAAACTACTTTTCTAGCAACAGCTAAACGAAGCGGCGAAAATTTAAATGTTCAGATTGCCGATTTTCCCCTAGAAATCCTGAAAATATCTCCTACGGCAGCCTACAATGTTCCGGGGATTATTGCTGGACAAGTGAATGCTAATCTAGACATCAATTTATTTAACTTACAGGGACAGGGACAACTAGAGATTAACCGACCTAGTTTAGGTAACTTAATCGGGGAAAAATTAACGGCAAATTTGGTTTATCGTGATTCCATAGTTCAACTGCAAGAAGGTAGTTTACAAGCGGGTGCAAGTCAATATAATCTGCAAGGTTTATTTAATTGGCAAACCCAAGCAATAGAAGCTAAACTCAGGGTAGATCAAGGTTATATTCAAGATTTATTATCAGTTGCTAGTATCTATGATTTAACCAGTTTAATCAACCTTTTCTCCTCCGAGAGTAACCAGGCTATTCAACTTAGTCCCCTAGGAGTAGGTGACTCCGAAGCTTCCCTAGCACAACAGGTAAATTTGCGGGCAAAAATTGAAGAAATAATCCAGCAATTAGCAAGGGAAAGAGGGGTAGTCGGGATACCTTCTGAACTAGATTTTCGCGGCCGTTATCAAGCAAATATAGCCTTAACTGGGACTTTAAAAAATCCCGATCTTAGCGTACAATTTCAGGGCAATAGATGGGAATGGCGACCCCAAAGACCGACGGTAAATATTGTTAACCCTCTGGGAATTGTCACCACCGATACCCAATTAATTCCGATTGATGAAGTAACAATTAATCTTAACTTAAATCGTCAGTTGCTCAGGATAGAACCGATTAGATTAAAGTCACGAGATTCTTCCGTATTTTTAGCGGGTGATTTTTCCCTAAACAAAGTAGAGGGAACTTTTGCCGTGGAAAATCTTTCTCTGGATCTCTTGAGAAATTTTGTACAGTTTCCCTTGGATGTATCCGGTAGTCTAAAAACTCAAGGACAAATTGCAGGAACCTTATTAAATCCTCGTATTCAGGGTAATTTTGCCTTTATTGACGGTGCAATTAATGCCCAAAATATTAATCAGGATATAATTGGTTTATTTACCTATAATCAGTATCGTTTTGATTTGCGGACAACCTCCTCCGAATCAATCCAAATCTATGCCAGCATTCCCTATCCTCCCTTACCGGGTAATGATCAATTAAAAATCCAAGCAAAATTGGGAACCGATGCAATCAAATTAATTGAAGCTATCAGTCAAAACACCATCGAATGGGTTAACGGTGAGGGAGAGGTAGTTCTTTCAGCGACGGGAAGATTAGATATAAAAGAGGGCTTAAAAATCAAAGATTTAGAAGCAAATGGTATAGTTACTCTCAATAATGCCGCTATCCGCAGTGTTGCTTTTCCAGAGATTTTAACCGTAAATGGCCGCATTGGTTTAACCCCTGAAAGCTTAACAGTAGAGGAATTACAAGGCTCGATCGCTGACAGACAAATTTCTGTGGTGGGAGTTTTACCTTTCTTTAAAGCCATCAAAAATAATCCTAATCCCTTAACAGTTAATATTCAAGAGGGAGATATAGCAATTAATGGTCTTTATCGGGGATTAATTGCTGGGAATGCCATGGTAACGGGAACAATTCAGCAACCAATTATCGGGGGGAATGTGCGTCTTTCTAGGGGTAAAGTTTTTCTTCCTCGCACCGCAGAAATTAATCAAGAAACGGATAAACCGGTGAGTCGCTGGCTGCAGCCTCTCAACATTCCTCAGACGACAAATATTACTCCAGTTTTAAATAATTTCCAAGTGTCTTTAGCAGGATTATCAATCGAACAAGAACCTTTGTATCAATTTGATTTTAGTGGTGCTTTAACCTTGAACGGTCCGCTCACTCCACTGGAGAAATTACAAACCAATGGAGTGATTAATCTCGATCGAGGACGGGTTAGTTACATCGATACTCGTTTTCTTCTTAACCGACGCAATCAAAATGTTATTGTTTTCGATTCTAGTCGCGGGTTGGGACTTTTTAATCCCTTTGTTGATATTCAACTGCGAACAATTCTTAGCGAATTTTCTCAATCTCGTGATTTTGCTATCTCCCGTCCGGGGGGGGATTTTCCTAGCAATGAAATTCCCGATGATAGCCTCAATCGCATTCAAAGGATTGATGTCACCCTCAGCGTTGAAGGGGAATTAAACCGCTTGCTACCAAATTTAGGACGTAATATCAATGAAGTGTGCCAAATTCGTCCCGATAGTCCACCTTTTCCCCTAGAGGAAAACTATACAGATACAGAATTACAAAAAGCTGCTAATTGTTTACAAGCAGTGGCTTTTGCTAGAGGTGAAGATGAGGGATTGCTTAATACTCCCCTAGTTAAATTAACCAGCACTCCCCCCCGCAGCCAAGGGGAAATCGTTCGACTTTTGGGGGAACAATTGCTGTCGGTTTTTAATGGTTTACAGGGGAAAAATACAGAACAATTAATTCAATTTGGAGTGGTTCAGTTGGCGATTCCCCTCTTAGCTCAAGGAGTCGTGTATGATGTGGAGAATGCGGTTAGTAATGCGATCAGGGCAACGGATTTTAATATTCTTCCCAATTTGGAAACCGTCTATCGAGTCAATTCCCAGTCTTTTATCCGCTTTTCCTACGATTACAATTTGAATGAGTTTACCGTCCGCTATCAAACTCAATTTTAAAGTAAGATTGAGAGATATAGCAGAATTCAGAAGTTAGGAGACAAGGCAAAATTAGGTTATACTTTATCCTGAGAATCAACCGGATAGGTAGATAGAAAATAAGAAATATTATCTTTTGACTTTTGACTTTTGACTTTTTACTTGATATTCTATGATTATTCGCGAGGCCAAAGAAACAGATTTACCAACAATTATCGAGATTTATAATGCAGCTGTTCCCACTCGCAAGGCAACCGCAGATTTAAAGCCTATTTCCCTCGAAAGTCGGCGAGAATGGTTTAAAAAGCACAATCCTGAACAGTATCCCATCTGGGTAATAGCGATCGAAGGTCGGGTGGTGGGTTGGCTGAGTTTACAGATGTTTTATGGTCGTGTCGCTTACCAAAAAACGGCAGAGGTTAGTTTATATATTGCCCCCGATTATCAAGGTCGTGGAATCGGTAAATTATTAGTAGAATATGCCCTGAATCGCTGTCCCAAATTGGGTATATCTAATCTTATCTGTATTATTTTTGCCCACAATCAAGCCAGTATTCGTCTCTTTGAAAAATTCGGCTTTCAACGATGGGGTTATTTACCTCAAATTGCCGATCTAGACGATTTTCTGGCTGATGTGGTCATTTTAGGCAAAAAAGTCGCTTAAATAGACAATTTTGCCCATAGCTAGACTATAATTCTAGACTTAATTGAATATAAGCATTTTCCGGTTCGCCTAGAGATGGTTTCTGGGGGAGAGAAAAGAGATAGTCCTCATACCAAATCTCAGAACTTCCCGCACATTTTTCATCTCTAAATAACCATTGTTGAAACACTTGTTCTCTACCATCCTGAGGGGCAACAATCTGATAAACTTTTAGAGATTTTTTAGCAATTCTCTGGCTGCCCTTGCTGGTTAATTCATAACCTAACAAGTTCAAACAATTACGAATAATCGTCAGAGGACGGGAAGTATTAGAGAGGTTAATCTTGGTGATAGTTTTAATCTCGTTGCGGTTTTTAATGGCGATTTCGGCCATTTTTTGTAAATCGGCATCATGATTAGTTAATTCTCTTTCAGGGTTAGCTAATAATACGGGAATTCCTAACACTTCTAACGTCCCGATAATCACTCCTAATTGACTACCATTAAAATCGGGAATAAATAAACTTCCGTGGCCTGATTCTATCAGTTTACGGGCAATTAAAGCATCTCGATCGCACAAAAATTGTCGCCCAATTGTCAAAAAGTAATGTAAGCGTAGTTCTTGATACCATCCTTGATCATCTTTAATGACTAATTGCGGTGTGACGGGGATTCCATAGCGTTTGTATAGGTCATATTTCCTGAGAATTCGCCTTTCTTTCACTGACTTAATTAACTGTTTTTTTAGCCAACGATATTCTGATTCCGTGATCTCAGAAGCGCTGGCAATTGCCTCGCATTCAGAACGATAATTATGTTCCCTAATTTCTTCAATTGCTGCCGTTAACTGATTGGTTATTTCTAGTTCTTCTTCCTGATTCCGTTCTTTAATTCTATGACCTTCTGCTTGTAAAATACCTAGAATTGACTGACGATAATTAAGCATATAAGCATTTACTCGCACAGCCATTTTTGCCCAGCAGAGGAGAGATTCCGCTTGAAAAGTTGTATCTAAATCCTCCAGAGATTCTAAATCTGACTGGTGTAATAAGCGAATATTAACCTCCGTTAGTCGGTGTCCAGAGGTGAGAAGTTTGGGGATAGAAGTGGAACCATTGCCCACCTGATTAAATCCGTACACTGCTGACCAAATATAACGAGGAATATTCTCTCTAATTCTCCCTAAAAATTGAGCGATAGAAGTGGGAGTTTGAATTCCCTGTGCTAAACACCAAACCGAGGTAAAGTGTTGCTGAATATCAATACTAATTCCCGTTTCGATCGCAGGACTAGCTAGAACTATATCATAGTTAAGCAACAACTGATTTAAATTGCCAATCGCTTGATAGGCAGCATGACTAGAATCTGGCAATGACTCTGAATCTATCCGCAGAATTTTCTTCTGAGGAAATTGCTTTCTTAGATAAGATTCTAGGGTAATTGTCCCCCATTTGCTGGTTAATTTTTGTGCTGATAGACAAACAAAAGGTTTTCCTCCCTCTTTAATATGTTTAACTAAATCCTTAACTAGCTGTTGGGGAGTATTATCAGAGTAGTTATAAACTTGCCAAGCTTGCTGATAATTAGGTTTCCACTCGTTACTAATCAAGAAAGTTTCTAGTTTAATAGCCGCCAAAGAAGTTAAATATTCTAGGGAAATATCACTTAAATTAGCATCAGCAACTAAGACTTTTCCCCCACTGCTGACCACAGTTTGTAGCAGAGACTTTAAAGACTTTAAAATTGCTACTCGATTAGTTTTACAAGTATCCCCATTTAACCCATGCCATAGGACCTGTTCGATCTCATCGATAATAATCATAGCTTCTTGCCAATCTTCTGCTTGAAATTTAGCTTGTGATTGGGGATGGAGAGAGTCAATACATAAACCATAACCGTAAATTTGTGCCGCAGGATTATCCCTAATTTTGCTGATATAGTTTAAACCAAAGCGTTGACATAGCTCCTCTACCAGTTTGACTCGATGACCAATAACTAAAACTTTTTGTTGATTGGCAATAGCCTGTTTAACTATCTTAGCTAAAAACTCAGTTTTTCCTGTACCTTTAGCCGATTTAATCGCCATTAACTGCGCTGATGTAGGGATAGCAATATCTGGCAAGTAACGGCTATTTAACTCTAGATGAGGTGGGAGAGTTAAACTATTTAAACTCGCTGCCTTCCAAATTTCCCAAGAGGTAGCTTTTTGATAGACTTGTTGGAAGTAATCTTCTCCTCGATTGATTAGTAAATCATCCACCCCTTTACCGTCAGCAGCATCCCAAGTAACTACCTTTACCTGACAGTTAGCCTGACTGAATAGATAACCCATTCTCTGTAAAGCTAAATTAACCGCTTGTTGGTTCTTTGGTTTAGTTTCTTGATCAAAAACTAGATAAATCTTTCGTCCTGAATTAGCTAATTTTTCTAGCTGCGGAATTAGATGAGATTTGCCGATTCTTCTACCTAATTCGTCCTTGGGAGTACGATAACCATTGTGAATTCCGGGTAAGGCAATTGCCACATAACCTGCTGTTAGTAATGCCCCCGCTTTTTTCGCTCCTTCCGTAAGACAAATAGGTATCTCTGGATGTTTAATTACCCAGGACCAAAAACCGAGATCCTCTTGCTTATTATCCACTTCTTCAGTTAAAATATTAATACTGATATGCTGGGCTATCCTGTGCCAAATTTTCAGGGGAACCCGCAAAGCAAAGACTCCCGTAGGGGTTTGGGGAGGATGTTCGTACTTAATCGGTTTAGCCTTATCAAAGCTTAAACGGGGAAAATCGGGCTTAAAACAGCCCCAAAGGTCATAATTACCCGTTAATAAGTCAATTCCTGAACACCACCAACCGCCTTGACTGATATGTTCATAACGCTTGAGAATATCATCCCTAACTCTGCCATCATTGCGTCGCGGTAATTCTTGGGAGTAGAGTAGGTATTCACTGGGAGATAACCCCGCTAAACCGGTGACATTGAGATCGATTAACTCCGCGTCCACCCCGCTATCACGCCATTCTTCTAAATATTTCATCCTTGTCCTCTACTCGCTAGACGCTATATATAGCGTTTTTGTCCTATTATTCTAGCGGTAAGCCACTAAATAGCGAAAAGAGAAAATTTCCTCTCTCAGAGGTTCTCAGAGGAAATTTGACTTTTAATCCACTCTTGTCTTAAATTATCGAAAAGTTAAGAACAAATAAAGTCTGACCACAACCTCCTCAGCAGTCAAGCAGAATCGGATCAAAAGTATTTTGTCAATCTGTTTTTGCTATCAAAGAATAGTTCTTTTGTCAAGCATACAAAAGAACTGTTTTCTGGGAAAAATCAAGAATTTTTTCCAGAAAATGTCATCCAAAACACTGTTTTTAGGGAACAAAATAATCCTGGCTATACCATATATAGAGTGATAGGATTATTTAACACGCTAGATGTTGTGTTTTCCCAGAAAATCTGATAGAATACTCTAGTACAAATAGATTAATTTGTCAAGTTTTTTAACGCCGCAATTTTCCAATTATGCAATCAAAGCCCTTGACTACTGCCGTTTCCATTCACAAAAATAACGAAGTAATACCCTTTCGTTCTACCCCTTTAGCTAATATGGGCAGCCATGGAATTAGAGTGATTCGGCGCGATGGTTCCACCACAAGCTTAAATATCGGCAAAATTCGCGACGTGGTAGAGTGGGCTTGTGAGGGCAAAAAAGTCAATTCAATCGCCTTAGAAGCGGGTTTAACCACACGCCTGCGGGATGGGATTACCACTAGGGAAATACAGGATAATTTAATTAATTGCGCCCTAGAAATGTGTAGTCCAGAGGAACCGGATTGGCGCTATGTGGCGGGAAGATTGCATATTTGGAGTCTTTGGAAAGATACCTTAGTAGCCCGGGGTTATCAGTACGGAAATTACGAGAAAACTGTCAAAACTCAAGTTAAAAAGTTGCTATACGACGAAAGGATTCTCATCTATTCCGAGGCAGAATTAAAAGAAGCTGGTTCTTGGATTAATTCCGATTGGGACATCGATTATGATTACGCAGGGGCATTGTTAATCACTAGCCGTTATTTACTCAAAAATGAGTTACCCCAAGAGGCATTATTAACCTGTTCCTTGCTGCTTGCCACTGTGGAAGAACCAGCTAATAGACTCCCCTGGGCGAAGAAATTTTATCAAGCGATTGCTCAAAGAAAAATCTCTCTCGCCACCCCAATTTTAGCCAATTTACGCACTCCCAAAGGTTCCTTAACCAGTTGTTTTATCCTCTCCATTGACGACAGTTTAGAAAGCATTTTCGACGAGATTACTAATGCTGCCCGCATCTCAAAAAATGGTGGCGGTGTCGGGGTGAATGTGAGTAGAATTCGCGCCACTGGTAGCTGGGTAATGGGGAAAGCTAATGCTTCCGGGGGGATTATTCCTTGGATTAAATTACTCAACGATACAGCTATTGCAGTAAATCAGGGGGGAAGACGCGCCGGGGCAGTAACTATCGGTGTTGACATCTGGCATTTAGATGTGCCAGAATTTCTGGAAATGCAGACAGAAAACGGTGATCAAAGACGTAAAGCTTATGATGTTTTTCCCCAATTAGTTATCACCGATGAATTCATGCGTCGGGTGATAAATAAAGCCGAGTGGACATTAGTTGATCCCTACGAAGTTCGCAATAAATTAGGTATAGAATTAGCGGAACTATGGGGAGAAGAATTTGAAGAGGCCTATCGTTTAGTAGAAGCTAATTTAGATCAAGAGATTCTCCTCTATAAAAAAATCAATGCCCGGGACTTATTTAAAAGTATCATGCGTTCCCAAGTAGAAACAGGAATGCCCTACATTGCCTTCAAAGATACCATCAATCGCGCTAATCCTAATAAGCACGATGGCTATATCCCCGGTGTAAATTTATGCGTCGCGGGAGAAACAAAAATTCTCACTGACCGAGGACAAATAGCAATCGCTGATTTGGTGGGGGAATATGTTAATGTCTGGAATGGATTGGAGTGGTCAGAAGTATTAGTTAAAAAGACTGGAGAAAACCAGCCTTTATTAAAGGTCAATTTCTCTAACGGAGAGTCCTTGGAATGTACTTACTACCATAAGTTTTACGTTCAGAAAAACTACAAGGGAACCGTGGAAATTGTGGAGGCAAAAGACCTCAAACAAGGGGATAAATTAATTAAATACCAGCTGCCTCTCATCCAGTCAGAAAATGATCTTGACTTTCCCTACGCCTACACCGCAGGATTCTTTTCTGGAGATGGGAGTTACGGGAACAATGGAATGCCAGAAGTTGACCTATACGGAGTTAAAAAAGAGTTACTTTCCTTATTGGCTATTCGTAACAAATATCAGGGAAATGGCTCTATTGAAAAAGGTACTTTTTGGAGAAAAGAAACCGATACCCTAGCGGTCTATCATGACAGTAAACAAGATCGGATCGTCTGTAAACTCCCGTTAGATATTCCCAGTAAATTTACAGTTCCTCTAAATGGTTACACAATTAAATCTCGTTTAGAATGGTTAGCTGGTTTACTTGATGCCGATGGAACAGTTGCCCGCAATGGTTCTAACGAGTCTCTCCAGATTGCTTCTGTTAACCGGCAATTTTTGCTCGATATTCGCCTAATGTTACAGACTTTAGGAGTTGATTCCAAAGTTACTGTTATGGATGACGGTGGCTATAAATTGATGCCAAATGGAAAGGGAAATTATCAAGAATATCTCTGTCAACCAAAATATCGTTTACTGATTAATTCTGTCGGACTATTTCAACTTGGTCAATTGGGACTTAAAACTCATCGCTTACAATGGACTTTAAAAGAACCCCAACGTTCGGCCACTCAGTTTATCCGCATTGAATCGGTAGAATTAACCTGTCGTCGAGATGACACCTACTGTTTTACAGAACCCAAGCGTCATCTGGGAATGTTTAACGGCATTCTAACAGGACAATGCACCGAATCTTTCAGCAATGTCACCCCCGATAAAACTGCCCATTGCTGTAATTTAGTTAGCCTTAATTTAGCCAATATCGACAGGGAAGAAATTGAGTCTAATTGTCAAATCGCTGTCAGGATTCTCGACAATACTATCGATATCACTAATCCTCCCTTTGATAATGCTAAAAACCACAACGATAAATATCGCACTATTGGGGTAGGGGCGATGGGATTGGCTGACTGGTTAGCTAAACGGAAATTATCCTACAATAACCTGTCAGAAATTAGTAATTTATTTGAAGAAATTGGCTATTGGTGTACCTATTCCTCGATGGAATTAGCCAAAGAACGCGGTGCTTATCAAGCTTTCTTGGGTAGTGAATGGAGTCAAGGTAAATTAATCGGAGCAAAACCAGTGGCATGGTTTTTAAATAATGCGGTGCAACCGCAAAGATGGCAACAATTAGCCGCAGATATTCAACGATTTGGCATCCGTAATTCCCATATTACCGCCATTGCTCCTAATACTTCCTCTAGTTTGGTACAGGGATGTACCGCTAGTGTTTTGCCGGTTTATAGTCGCTTTTTCTACGATAAATGGGCAAAGGGAACCGTTCCCATCGCACCACCTTTTATTGAAGAAGCTTTCTGGTTTTATTCAGAGAACAAAAATCTCGAACAGCAGCAAGTGGTGAAAGCGATCGCTACTATGCAAGAATGGATCGATACGGGGATTTCTATGGAGTTATTATTCAACCTCAATGAAGGGGTTTATTTCCCCGAAGAACCCAACCGTTGTCTCACTGCCAAAGATATCTTTGATACCCTAGTTATGGCCTGGGAATTGGGGTGTAAAGCGATTTATTATATCCGTACCGTACAAAAGGACAATTTTCGAGAGTCTGACGATAGTTGTTCTAGTTGCGCTAATTAAGGTTAACTTCGGTGGGCAATGCCCACCTTAATTTTTTTACATCAAAGATTAGGACTGATAAAATGAGTTTTATTGATCACCTAATCACAGCTATGGATAAGACTTTATACGAACAGGATTACTATCTCTGGATAGAGAAAACCATATCTTTACTAGAAAATCATCAATTTTCCGATTTAGATTTAGATAATCTCATCGAGGAGATTAAAAGTATGGGTATCAAGGAAAAACATACCTTAACAAGTTTATTGACTAGAATAATCCAACATTTGCTGCAACTCGCTTATTGGCAATCGGAAAGCCAATATAATGCTAATCACTGGAAAGGAGAAATTACTATTTTTAGAATTGATTTATGGGAAGTTCTTGATGATAATCCAAGTTTAAAGTCCTATCTAGAGAATAGTTTTGATAAATGTTATCAGTCAGCCCTTCGCATCCTAGCTAGAAAAATGGGAGTAAAAATCAATACTTTGCCCAGGGAAAAAATTCTCACTCTTGCCCAAGCTTTGGATGATGATTGGTTTCCTGAATATGAGGATAATAATAACTGATGATTTGGTTGGATTATAGTTAATTAAGGTGAGGGACTATGGAAACGAACTTATACGAACAGGATTACTATCTTTGGTTAGAGAAAACCATATCTTTACTAGAAAATCGCCAGTTTTCTGAGTTGGATTTAGAAAATTTAATTGAAGAAATCAAAGATATGTCCAGAAGAGAACGTCAGAAGTTAGAGAGTTTACTAACTAAACTCTTGGAACATTTACTTAAATTAACTTATTGGCAATCTAAGCGCGATTACAATAAAAACAAGTGGCGACGTGAGATTTTAAATTTTCGCATTCAAATAAAAAGAATTATTAGCAACAAAAAGGATGGAACTTATAATACAAACTTAGCATCTTACCTCACCGAGATTCTTGAGCCATGTTATGAGGATGCTTGCCATCTATTTGTCGAAGGTTCTGGCATCGATAAAAGACTTTTAAGTGCTACACCTATTGGATCAATCGACCAAATTTTAGATGAAAATTGGTTTCCTGAGTTTCTCGGAGAGGATTAAGCAATGAAGAGTGATTTATACGAAAAAGATTACTATCTCTGGATAGAGAAAACCATATCTTTACTAGAAAATCATCAATTTTCCGATTTGGATTTAGATAATCTCATCGAGGAAATTAGTAGCATGGGTAAAAGTGAGAAACGAAGTTTAGAAAGTTATTTAACTCGGTTATTAGAACATTTGCTGAAACTAGCTTACTGGGAGTCGGAATTAGAATATAATCAAAGAGGATGGAAAAATGAAATTCGTAACTTTCGCCTACGAATTCAACAAATTATTGAAGACAGTCCCAGTTTAAAGCCCTATCTATCGGAAATTTTCTCGCCCTGTTATCAAAATGCTCGTAAATTATTTCTGGATCTATCTGGAATGGCTGAAAATTTGGTCGGTTTAGCTCCAATTTGCACTATAGAACAGGCTTTAAATGAGGATTGGTTTCCTGAAATATCAAAATAATGGGGGTAATTATGGAAAAGAACTTATACGAAAAGGACTACTATCTCTGGCTAGAGAAAACCATATCTTTACTAGAAAATCATCAATTTTCTGATTTAGATTTAGAGAATTTAATTGACGAAATTAGTAGCATGGGTAAAAGTGAGAAACGAAGTTTAGAAAGTTATTTAACTCGGTTATTAGAACATTTGCTGAAACTAGCTTACTGGGAATCGGAATTAGAATATAATCAAAGAGGATGGAAAAATGAAATTAGGAATTTCCGTCGTGCCATAAAAAGAATTATTGCCGATAGTCCTAGTCTACAGCCTTATCTAATTGAAATTTTTAACAACTCTTTTCAAGAAGCTCGTATTTCTTTGATCGAATTATCTGGAATGGCTGAAAATTTGGTCGGTTTAGCTCCAATTTGCACTATAGAACAGGCTTTAAATGAGGATTGGTTTCCTGAAATATCAAAATAATATTGAGAGAAGATTAAAGCAAGTGAAGTGGGTAATTATGGAAAAGAACTTATACGAAAAAGACTACTATCTCTGGCTAGAGAAAACCATATCTTTACTAGAAAATCATCAATTTTCTGATTTAGATTTAGAGAATTTAATTGACGAAATAAAATCTATGTCTATCAGTCAACAGAAAGCATTAAAAAGCAATCTGATCGTGATTTTATGGCATTTACTAAAATACTTACAAGAGCCAGAAAAACAAACCAGAAGCTGGGCATTAACCCTTTTTGAGCAGCGAGAAAGAATCGAAGAAGATTTAGAAAATAGCCCTAGTCTTAAGAGTTTTTTAACAGAAGACAATTTAAAAAAATGCTATAATAAAGCCAGACAAAAAGCCGCTATTGAAACAGGGATAAACCTAGAGAAATTCCCGAAGGATTGCCCATTTACTTTGGCAGAAGCCCTAGATTTTGCATTTATTCCTAATCAAAATCAAAACATTTGACTTTTTACCGAAAACCTACTATAACCTAAAAGTGCCATAATATCCAAGTAATCATGTCCTTACATTTAGTTAATTCTTGCCATTCGATGCCCATTTCCCCGATCTTCAATCCGGCGGGAGATGATGCGATCGAAAACCGTTCGATCTGGTTTGGTAACACCACCAACCTGATGCAGTTAAACGATGTCCGCTACACCTGGGCGGTGGGTTTATATCAACAAATGCGCGAAAATTTCTGGATTCCGCAACGCTTAGATATCACTCAAGACGTAACTGAATACGGGCATCTTACCGATGAAGAAAGATATGCTTATGATGGTATTTTGTCCTATCTAACTTTTCTTGATTCCGTACAAACCTGTAATATTCCCCACCTAAAAGGTAGCGTCACTGCGCCAGAAATTAGTCTTTGTATGGCGGAACAAATTTCCCAAGAAGCCATGCACAATCAAAGTTATCAATACTTAATTGAAACCATTATTCCCTCGGATCGCAGAGGTGAAGTTTATGACTTTTGGCGTACCGATAAAGTTCTCAAGGATCGCTGTCAATTTATCGCTAGTCTCTACCAGCAATATATCGATAAACAAACTACTGAAAGCTATTTTATCGCCCTTCTTGCCGATTATTTGCTGGAGAGTTTGTATTTTTACAACGGCTTTATCTTTTTCTATAATCTCGCTTCTCGACAGCTAATGTCCGGTAGTGCTGACGTTTTCAAAATGATCAACCGGGACGAATTAAGTCACGTCCGTTTGTATCAGAAACTTATTCCCGAAGCCATGGCAACTTTTTCCCATTCCGTTGAACAGATTTATGAGATGTTCGATACGGCCGTTAAACACGAATGTCGCTGGACAAATCACATTGTTGGCAACGACATTTTAGGTATTACCGAATACAGTACCGAACAGTACACTAAATACCTCGCTAATATTCGGCTGAAAGCGATCGGACTTGAGCCTTTATACAGGGAAGAAAAGTATAACAAAAGTCCCTATAACCATCTGGAACGCTTCTCCGATACCAAAAAAGAAGGCCACACCAAAGCGAACTTTTTTGAAGCAACCGTTACCAGTTATGTTATGTCTTCTGGCTTAACTGGATGGGATGAAATTTAAAATTTACGGGACAAGAATAACCCAATTTCTTACCACAAAGGGGCAACTTTGTCAAATATTTTGACAACTTTTGACCCTCTCTTGCAGAAATACCGACAATCAGTAAATGCGCTTCTGGGTTTGGGGGGTTCTACCCGCAAAAGCTGGGATTGACTGATAAAATCGGAGGTAATGACCAATTTTAGAAGATATACTCAATCATCCCCCAGACACCACTCCCAGAAGCTCTTGAGCCATTCCTAATTATGACGATTGCCATCATAATGAATTCTCGCCCCGGCCCATTGTAATTTTTCCTGTAGAGTCTGATAAAAAGAATAGCTTTCCCGCAGGATAATAAATTGGGCGAATTTTTCAGCTTTGGTAACTCCCACCCATTGCCCAGGCCAAATGGAAGTGGCTAAAGCACCATCCATCCAGAGTTTAGTGTTTAATTCGTAGTCTCCCAGGGGCCAAATACTGACCAGAGATGCCGGGGGAATGACAATCGGCCGACTGGAGAGACTCAAGGGACAAATCGGGGTGACAGCGATCGCTTCCATGCCGGGGTGTATAATCGGGCCATTAGCGGAAGCGGTGTAACAGGTGGACCCCGTGGGAGTAGCCACTAATAGGCCGTCCCCTTGGTACTGATCTACTACTTCCCCGTCCACTTCGATTTCGAGGATCGAGGTGGGCATCCTATCGATACTAGCGGGTTTCACACACATCTCATTCAGGGCATAAAATGCCTCGCTCACTGCCTGGGGGTTTATTTTATCCCCTTCATAGATTCTGGCCGTTAACATCATCCGTTGTTGTACCGCGTAGTGATCGGATTGTAAACGCTCCCAGACCGTCTCCGTATCTTGGAAAATCTCAAAAGGTTCCGTTAAAAATCCCAGATGGCCGCCGACATTCACCGCTAAAATTGGAATGTCTTGCTGAGCTAAATAGCGAGCGGCGGCTAAAATGGTTCCATCTCCGCCCAAAACGATGGCGAGGTCGATTTTTTCCGATGCTGAGGCTAAAAATACTGGATAGGGATTATCTTTAAAGCCACTGGGTCCCATTAAAACTTTACACTGACGGGCTTCTAACTGTTTAGCGCATTTTTCCGCCCATGCTTTACTTTGGGGATGGTTGGCCTTATGAGCAATGATTACTTGTTTTAACTGCACGGAGTTGAGACCTTGTTCGGAGGTTCTATATTTTTAACAATAGCAAGACCGGGCAGATCGGGTGAAAAGTAACAGGTAAAAAGGGGGTTGGGGGATGGGGAAGTGGGAAGTGGGGAAGTGGGGGAATTTCAACTAAAACCCCAAAACCCCCCGCAACGCGCACGCAGTGACCACCCTATCTCCTGCCTCTTGCCTCTTGCAAGAGTGCCTCATCTCAACTGGCAATTTAAATACTTAACAGCTTATAATTGTATTAAGATGTGTAACAGTTCTCTGGCAAACTCTTGACAAAGGATAACAAATCTGCTCTCCCAAAAAACAGGAAAGGTTTTATTTCTATGACATTAATTCAAACCGCCCAATTATCGCTGGAAACCTCGGCTTTAGCCTTTTTTAAGCAGACAGAAGGACGCTGGCAATCCCAGAGACGTTATTACACCCTCACCCAAGAAACGGAACCCCAAGAAGTTATCAGCGCCATCGAGATTAAATATTTACCCCAAGGCAGCGAACCATTAATTCAACTTGCCCGTTTACATAATCTGGAAGATATAGCTTTATTAGGTGGCACGGAAGTGACTTGGCAAAGTAATTATCTGCGTCCCCAGAGTAAAAAACCCTCCAACGGTTCGACTATATTCGGCATTTTAGATAATATCCTCTATCGCGATCGGGGATTTGCGACGGATAAACCCGTTAGCGCTATTTATACCTTTCCTAACCCCTCTACTCTCTGTCTGAGAACAGAATACGCCGGTTCTGTCTTTGAAGAAGAAATTAAACTCATCGGTCAACAATATCGCACCCGACAAACTATTATCTCTCGCGCCGGTCAAGAATTGATGATCGGTCAATATCTAGAAAAACGGGTCAATTAGTCAAAAAATCGGCGGCTATTCCCAGAATTTTGACTTCTATGCTAGGAATAGGGCTGAAATCAAATCAGCCCTTCCCATAACTCCCCTTTAAACCGGGGTTAAATTGTCTTGATTCTGACTAGCGAGAAACTTCTCTAATTCCGTAATCGCATCGGCATCGACTTTAGTTTGCATGGGACAGAATTTCGGTCCACACATCGAACAAAACTCCGCCGTCTTATAGATATCTGCGGGTAAAGTCTCATCGTGGTATTCCTTAGCGCGATCGGGATCCAAGGATAACTGAAATTGACGATTCCAATCGAAATTATAACGAGCAATGGAGAGTTCATCGTCACGATCCCGCGCTCCGGGACGATGACGGGCGATATCTGCCGCATGAGCCGCTATTTTGTAGGCAATTAAGCCATTTCGCACATCTTCAGCGTTGGGTAAACCGAGATGTTCTTTCGGGGTGACATAACATAACATCGCCGTCCCGTACCAACCCGCCAGAGCCGCCCCGATCGCCGAAGTGATATGATCGTACCCTGGAGCAATATCGGTGACAAGGGGACCAAGAACATAGAAAGGTGCTTCGCTACACTCCTCCATTTGTTTTTTCACATTAAATTCAATTTGATCCATGGGAACATGGCCAGGCCCTTCCACCATCACCTGTACATCGTGTTCCCAAGCGCGACGCGTCAGTTGGCCGAGGGTTTTCAATTCCGCTAATTGGGCTGCATCGGAAGCATCGTGGGTACAACCGGGACGTAGGGAGTCACCGAGACTAAAAGAAACGTCATAACGCTTGAAAATCTCGATAATTTCATCGAAATGGGTGTAGAGAGGATTTTGCTTGTGGTGGTGCAGCATCCACTTAGCAATAATACCACCACCCCGGGAGACAATCCCGGTCAGACGGGTTTTGACTAAAGGCAGGTGTTCGATGAGGATTCCCGCGTGAATCGTCATGTAATCTACCCCTTGCTGGGCGTGTTTTTCGATAATATGCAGGAAATCTTCGGGGGTGAGTTTTTCAATATTGCCGTGAACGCTTTCCACCGCTTGATAGATGGGTACAGTACCGATGGGGACAGGAGAAGCATTGATAATCGCAGTGCGAATTTCGTCCAAATTACCGCCACCCGTGGAGAGATCCATCACCGTATCTGCGCCGTATTTGACCGCTAGGTGTAATTTTTCCAGTTCTTCGTTAATATTCGAGGAGTTAGGGGAAGCCCCGATATTAGCATTAACTTTACACTTAGAAGCAATACCGATCGCCATGGGTTCGAGGTTGAGGTGATTGATATTAGCGGGAATAATCAGTCTTCCTCGGGCGATTTCGCTGCGAATCAATTCGGGAGAGAGATTTTCCCGTTTTGCCACATACGTCATCTCTTCGGTAATTATCCCCTGACGGGCGTAGTGCATTTGCGATACATTTGCTTGTCCGCGCCGGGGGGCAACCCATTCTTGTCTCATAATTTTATTTCCTCTGTAAACAGCTTCCCTACGCTGGAATTACCCAGTCTCAGGTTCTAAGGGTCTTTCTCAGCCTGATTGCCTCAGACACCCCTAGCTATGACGGCAATTGTACCACTGTTGAGGACTGAGGAGATAAAGCTTAAGATTGTTGTTTGATTGGGCAGTTAGGCTAAAACCCACTTAGACCCCCTACAATAAACTTCTTAGGTGACGAATACTTAAATTTTCCACAATTGGGAAAAATTAGAATCCGGCCATCTAGAGAATACCCGTCTGGGTTTGAGCCTAAACAAGCTCGAATTATCCGCAAAGCGTCGGGATTTTACGTTTCGGTTTCTTTCCAATCTACGGAATTAGTTCCCGATATGACAGTGGGGAAGACCTGTTTAGGAATTGACGCGGGAATTGCAAGTTTTGTCGCTACTTCACGGGGAGATTTAATCAAAGCCCCTCGATTTTTGTTGAAAGTACAGAGTAAGCTTAAATTGCTACAAAGACGCTTGAAACGGAAAACTAAAGGCTCGAACAGTTGGTTAAAACTCCAAGATAAGATAGCGAGATTACATGAAAAAGTGTCTAATACTCGTAGAGATTGGCATTTTAAGTTAGCTCATTACTTTTGTGATCTTGCTGATAATATTTTCGTTGAAGATATTAACTTCGTTTCTTGGTCTAGAGGGATCGTTAGAAAACAATCTCTAGATTCGGGCATCGGTAGTTTTATTAACGAGATACTACCGTTTGTTGTTTGGAAACGGGGAAAATAAGTAGCTGGTTATAATTAAATTAAAAATGAATTTTAGGTTCGATCCCCCCTGCCCCCCTTGATAAGGGGGGTGCCGATAGGTGGGGGGATCCCCCCTTAATCCCCCCTTAATAAGGGGGGCATCTGATAACTTTTAACGCCTACCTACTTAGGGTTAGCTGAATAAATCTTAAAACCTTGTTGGGTAAGACTTTTAGACCTTTTGTCAATCAAAAAGTACCGGATATGGGAGTGATCGGGGGAAATTTAGGCACTTTTTCCCTGAAAATTAGGTAATTGGCCACCTCAAAACTGGTAAAACCCCACACCCCACACCCCACACCCCACACCCTGCCACCACCGAAAAACTTTTTCAGCAAACCCTACTTATTATCTTAAAGTCGATAAAAACGGAACTTCCCAGGATTGTCCTAATTGTGGTGCGATTACCGGCAAAAAAGCGTTATCGGAAAGAGTCCACCGGTGTGATTCTTGCGGCCACATTGAACCAAGAGATACGGCATCAGCGAAGGTAATCGAGAACCGAGGAAAAAATGCGGTCGGACTGACCGTGTTAGAAAACGCTCGCGGAGGCGATTTGACGGGGGGCGTTCAGTTAAACCTGTTTGATCTAGTCAAGAGCCTATGAACCAAGAATCCCCCGCTACACCGCGCGAGCGGTTAGCGGGGGAGAGTCAAGCTTCCACTAAACGAAAAGCCGCACCCAAACCGACAGCGATCTCATCGGGAGAAATTCTGCCATCATGGTTAATATCGATCGCATCAAATACCGCATCGGTTCCCGCCCATTCTTCCCGGGTGATGAAACCATCCCCATCATGATCATAGACTCGAAAAATATCTTCGGCGGCGTGTTCTAGGGTTGACTGACCTTCCAACTGGGTTAAACGTTGAATCAGCAATTGTTCTAATAATTCTAAAGCTTTGGTAAAACCTTGAATACCTTCCGTTAGTTTTTCGGAAGCCATGGCATCTTCGGCGTGCATTTTCTCAAAAGTCGCTTGATCCATGGCAATTTTGACAATATCAAGGGTTGCGGCCTGGGCTGGATCGAGCTTACGGGGTAAATCGGCTTCTGTCTCTTGCAATTGTTCGAGCAGTTTCGGAGAAATGGTTAAAAGATCACAACCAGCTAACTCGCAAATTTCACCGATATTGCGGAAACTTGCCCCCATAACTTCGGTTTTATAGCCAAACTTTTTATAGTAGTTATAGATCTGGGTAACGGATTGGACTCCCGGATCTTCAGCGCCAACGTAGTCTTTACCAGTTTCTTTTTTATACCAATCGAGAATCCGACCGACAAAGGGAGAAATTAAGGTTACTCCCGCCTCCGCACAGGCGATCGCCTGATGGAAACCGAATAATAGGGTTAAATTACAGTGAATTCCCTCTTTTTCGAGGACTTCTGCGGCTTTAATCCCTTCCCAAGTCGAGGCAATTTTAATTAAGACTCTTTCTCTAGAGATACCTGCTTGTTCATACTGGGAAATGAGATAACGGGCCTTGTCGATGGTAGCTTGGGTATCGTAGGAAAGACGAGCATCTACTTCGGTCGAGACGCGGCCGGGGACGATTTGCAGGATTTGCAGACCAAAACCGATCGCTAGGCGATCAAAAGCTAATTTGGCCACATCTTCCGGGGTGGCCTGCTTTCCCAATTCTTTTCTGGCCGCTTGCAGGGTTTGATCGACAATCGGCCGATATGGGGGCATTTGGGCCGCGGCCGTAATCAGGGAGGGGTTAGTGGTGGTATCTTGGGGTGTAAAAGCTTCGATCGCTTGGATATCGCCGGTATCGGCAACAACCACTGTAAATTGGCGTAATTGTTCTAGTAGGGTTTTAGCCATAACTTCTCCAGATGCGTGTTAACGCGAGACTTTATCTGGATCTTAGCGATTCGATCGAGAGGAAGGGGAAAATTCCCGATTGATTTAATTCCCACCCACAGACCTTGGCAAAGTGGGGATAAGCGCAGCAATCTTTTGGCCACTCCTTGCCCAAAGTCCTCTATTTGTGATAGTATTAGTGATTGTGTCGATTTAATAAAAGGGAGTTTATGCCCAAGCTAAAAACGCGAAAGGCGGCGGCCAAACGATTCGAGGCCACGGGAAGCGGCAAAAAAATCAAACGTCGCAAAGCCTTCAAAAATCATCTACTCGATCATAAAAGTGCCGAACGCAAGCGCCGTCGTTTGTCCCAGATTACCCTGGTACACGAGCGCGACGAGAAGGAAGTGCGCTTAATGTTGCCCTATTTGTAAATTTTCCAGAAAAATCGTCTAAAGGATTATCATGTCTAGAGTAAAACGGGGGAATGTCGCCCGCAAGCGACGCAAAAAAGTTCTCAAATTAGCCAAAGGTTTTCGCGGTTCTCACTCGCGCTTATTCCGTACCGCTAACCAACAGGTCATGAAGGCCTTGCGGAATGCCTATAGAGACCGTCGCAAACGGAAACGCGATTTTCGTCGTCTTTGGATTACCCGCATTAATGCCGCTGCTCGTCAACAGGGCATCAGTTACAGCCAACTGACCGGACAATTAAAGAAAGCTAATATCCTCCTCAATCGGAAAATGTTGGCCCAATTAGCTGTCCTCGATCCCGTCGCTTTTGCTAAAGTGGTAGAACTAGCCAAAGGATAATTTAGCCCCGAGCATGACGGAAACTTGGCAAACGATTCAATTCCCCAGTTCAGAAAGTGCGATCGCTTTAGCGGGTCATCAAGAAGCTAACCTCAAATTGATAGCCAGGCAAACTGGGGCGAATTTAGTCCTCCGAGGGATGGAATTGCGGATTGCGGGGCAACCAACCCCCGTGGAGCGCGCCACAGCGATTGTGCGCTCCTTAAGTATTTTATGGCAAGAGGCCAAGTTAATCGCCGAAGCCGATATTATGACGGCTATCCATGCCCTCGATACGGGGCGTTCTAGCGAGTATAAAGAACTACAGCAGGATATTCTCGCTCGTACCCGTCGCGGGGAGCTAATTCGGGCAAAAACCTTCCGTCAGCGTCAATATATCCAAGCGATTCAAAGTCACGATATCACCTTTTGTATTGGACCTGCCGGCACGGGGAAAACCTTTTTAGCCGCCGTTTTAGCCGTACAAGCTTTATTAGAAGATAAAGTAGAACGGATTATCCTCACCCGGCCGGCCGTGGAAGCGGGGGAAAAATTAGGCTTTCTCCCGGGGGATTTACAGCAAAAAGTCGATCCTTTTTTGCGTCCCCTCTACGATGCTTTATACGAATTTATCGAAGCGGCCAAAATTCCCGACCTGATGGAACGGGGTAAAATCGAAATCGCACCCTTAGCTTATATGCGGGGACGAACCCTAGCTAATGCTTTTGTGATCGTTGATGAGGCCCAAAATACCACCCCAGCACAGTTAAAAATGGTCTTAACTCGCTTGGGATTCGGTTCGCGCATGGTAGTAACTGGAGATGTCACCCAAACCGATTTACCGCAACAACAGGAATCGGGGTTAATTGCCGCTCAAAAAATCCTAAAATCAGTAGAAGGGATTGCTTTTTGTTACCTATCCCGGGCCGATGTGGTGCGTCATCCCTTAGTACAAAAAATTGTCTCAGCTTACGAACAGCACGAAAAATAACAGATTGTTGAGATAGTCGCTCTTGTACTCTTGCGAGAGAGTATTGTAAAGTTTTGTAAAAAATATATGCAAATGACTGCAAACAACTGCTAATATGGTTAGTACAAGTTTACATTGCAGTTCACATGAAACTATCAGATTATGCTAAGAAAAAAGGGA
>NZ_SFBZ01000298.1:0-3851 GCF_007095495.1 Microcystis sp. M_QC_C_20170808_M9Col
GGACTTTATAAAATGGGAACAAATCAGTTGTTAAATGCCGATGTCAATGGGGCATTTAACATCATTAGAAAAGTAATTCCTGATGTCATTGACCAGGGAATAAAGGGTTTGCCGTTTAACCCTGTAGTGCTTGACCCACTTGTTAGTGAGCCAGTCGAACTACGAATGACTAAGCTTTCAGGCTTTTAAGTAAGTTTGAGTAAGTTTAGTTGAGCGGTTAATCTAGGATTAGCTCCTGATAACGGCTGTAGAGAGGACAAAAATATGATAGCGACAATAATCGATCGCCTTACGGAAACCAACCCGCAAATTATGCGAGAATGGCAAGGAAGATTAACCCCGAAAAATATCTCGATCGCCTCGATTATCTCCCTAGTTGGTCAATTATTAGTTTATTTATACTATCAAAATCTCTTGCCAGTAGCGGCGGGATTTAGTCGTTACTGTACCGCTAATCCCCCCAATAACAACGATTATTATCCCTATAGTGGGATTAGATACTGTATCCAAGACCTAAATGGTGAATGGATGATTATCTCCCGGTTATGGTGGTTAGATATCTTCACTTTTCTGAGCATTACCGGCATTTTCGCTCTTTTAGTGGTGGGAACCTATCAATTAATCGCCGATCTTTCCGGGGAAGAACGCCGGGGTACACTTAATTTTATCCGTCTGAGTCCCCAACCCGCCAAAACGATTTTTATCGGCAAAATTTTCGGGGTTCCCATTCTCCTCTATCTCGTCTGTCTTCTCGCTTTACCCTTTCACTTGGGAGCGGGTTTATTAGCAGGTATTCCCTTATCGTTAATTTTAGCCTTCTACGCGGTTCTAATCGCTAGTTGTGCCTTTTTCTATCATGCCGCCCTTAGTTTCGCTTTAGCCACGCCATGGTTAGGAGGATTTCAACCCTGGTTAGGCAGTGCTACGGTCTTAATCTTTGTGTTTTATAGCACTATTGTGATTGTATCGGGCTATGGTGGTTCCCGTACCCCCTTTGATTGGTTAATTCTCTTTAATCCTAGTTTTGTCCTCCCCTATCTAGTTAAATCTACCTTTCTCCCCCCCGATGCGGTACGCTATCTAGGGATCTCACAAATCTTTGATCTGCGTTGGTACGGTCAATCTCTCTGGCAATCGGTTATAGTGGGTATTAGCTTAATTTTGCTCAATTTTGCCCTCTGCACCTACGGTTTAACCAGAATTCTCCAGCGTCGCTTCCATAATCCCCTCGCTACTCTTGTTAGTAAACCCCAAAGTTACTGGATGATGGGTTGTTTTAGTGCCATTAGCCTAGGTTTTGTCTTCCAAACTCTGCATCCGAGCTATATTTTCGATAATTTTGCGATTCTTAGCGTTTTTGTGGCGATTTTTGGCTTGTTAATCCTTTTTGCCCTCACTCCCCCTCGTCAAACTCTCCAAGATTGGGCGCGCTATCGTCATCTGCAAGGAAAAACGGGCATTAGTCTGGGGAAAGCTTTAATCTTTGGCGAAAAAAGTCCTTCTACCCTAGCCATGGCTATTAACGTCGCCATTGCCATTTTATTTATCCTTCCCGCTATTTTTATCGCCCCTCTCGATCAATATAAACTAGCCACTGCAGCCGGGTTTCTCTTGGCAATGAACATGATTTTAGTCTATGCCGCTATCGCCCAATTATTGATGTTAGCCAGCACAAATAAACGCGCTTTGCTGGCAGCCACTAGCATCGGCATTTTGATTATTTTCCCCTTCCTCTGTTTCGCTGTCTTGGGAGTTAATCCCAGTCAATCTCCGCTTTTATGGTTTTTTACTTTTCTTCCCATTGCCGCTACTAAATACGCTACACTTCCCTCTTTCGCTTTGGCAATCTTCGCTCAGTGGTTGGGTTTAACCCTCGTCGGATGGCAAATTAATCGGCAATTAAATCGCCTTGGTGCCTCGACAACTAAAGCGTTAATGCCAAGCTGAAAAATACCGACTCAAAGGGGGGATTAAATAATATCTCTGCCGACAATTTTCTCCCCTTGAGTGTCGGTTAAATTTTTTTCCCAAAAAAGCTTGACAAAACCCCGCGACTTGACAGATAATTTCTTATAGAATGGGAATCCGTGCCGGCCTGCGACCCCCTCTTTTCAGGTCAAATAAAGCCCAAAAAAATTAACCCCAAAAAGTAAGCTGAGTTAATTTCAGTAAACTGATAACTGATAACTGATAACTGATAACTGATAACTGATAACTGATAACTGATAACTGATAACTGATAACTGATAACTGATAACTGATAACTGATAACTGATAACTGATAACTGACCGATAAACTATCAACAATTAGCGAGGGAGTATAACAGGAACCATTCCATTGATTATCAGATGCCAAAGCGATTAAATTTTGCAAAGCCGTATAAACATTTCCCGTCACCATTGTATCTTTAACTCGTCCGGTGATTTTGCCCTTTTCTATGCGATAACCCAGATCGATATTGACAGAAAAATCGCCCGAAATATCCGCCCCATGACCTAAAATTTGGTCGATAACTAAGCCTTCATCTATTTGCGAGATTAAATCCTCTAAAGTTCCCTCTCCCGGTGCCACGATTAAATTAACCAAATCTGGCAGAGGATAAACGCCTAAACTAGGACGAAAACCGTTTCCCGTCGGAGGAGTTTTTAATAATCTTGCCGTGGTAAGATCGCTATAGAATTCCTTAACTATACCTCCCTCAATTAAAGATAAAAATTTGGTGGGAGTTCCCTCATCATCAAAGGGACAACTATAGGGTTCTCGCTGGGGTTGTTGGGATAAAGTCAACTTTTCTGACATCACCAATTGACCGATTTTATCACTCCAGGGCGAGGACTTTTCTAAGATCTGTTTCCCATTTAAAGCCATCGCCACCGTACCCCATAAAAGGGTAACTGCATTAGCGGTCAATAAAATTGGTAATTTCCCCGTGGGACTATCTACATTATTGGCTGCCCATTGTAGTCGCTGCAATAACTGTTTAATTACCGTTTCGGGATGAGGAGTACTGCGAGTATATTCCCCATCATAAACCGCCAGAAAATCCTCCCCCCGTACCCATTCAATCCCCAGATAATAACTCAAAGCTGTATCGGTATATTGACAATATAAACCCTGGGAATTAACCAAACGGGTGATTTCCCGTTCACATTCCCATTCACCACTACAAATAACCTCAGGATAAACTTGGCGAATATGGCCAATCATTTGATTACCCATCTCGATTAAAGATTCTACCGCCACATCTTGCCCAATCGGGTCATAGATTGCCTGTCGTGGTGCCGAAAATTCGATTTCTTCCGGGGCATTGAGATAGGATAAATTTAACGCCGTTTCTACTAAAATTTCCGGTTCCACATCACCATAACCCACCGCTAACCCCGGACAACCCTCGCGCCATAATCTCAAGGCAGTTCCCACGGATTCGGAACTTTCTAACTGTTTAAGACGATTAGCCTCAAAAAAAACGGGATGGGAAAGGGAGGAAGATTGATAAACTTCGGCTGCCACCGCTCCCGATTTGAGAGCTAGTTCGATGAGTTGTTGCGGATCGATCGTCATGGTGATAGTTTTTGAGATAATAGCTATCTGATTATCTCAGGCCCCGGCACTTCGGCGCAAACGCTGCTAATAAGACTGCGGCGAGTTAAAAAATTTTTGCTTATTCATCAATATTTTTGAGCAAAGATGATCAAGTTGGCAATGAAGTTATCATAGAATCGATCGAGAGTCAAAAACATGGATACTCCCACCTAGAGAGGCCGAAAAAATGACGATTGCCAAAAGCGACGAAACTGCCACCTCTCCGGCACTGATAGAAGAAGATTTCGAGGACTTCTGGGAACCCCCC
>NZ_SFBZ01000299.1:0-3673 GCF_007095495.1 Microcystis sp. M_QC_C_20170808_M9Col
GTTCTGACATGGAGAGCTTTATTGTAAACTAATCTTACACAGCCCAAAGTGCGCCGCAATAGCGACTCTTGTTCGGGTGTGGGGTAAAATCGGTAAGAATAGGCTTTTTCCATGTCTCACATTCTAACACATATTTTGTAAATGCGCTAATATTTAACAGTAAAGCCGTCGTAGAACGACGGGGTTTCAGACCCAAATTTTCGATGAGCCTACTTTTACCTCAATCTGCTTAACCGGAACCGTGGCTAAATTAATCTTTTTTTCCTAAGTTTCCTGGAAAGATTAAGGTAAAAATTAGCTCTATCCGCCCTTAGACTGACTGATCATGGCTATTGGCCACCGATTCGGGGCTATCCTCGCCAATCCAAGCCCTAACTAACTCGTAGCAGAGACCGAGCAGAACCGGCCCGACGAACAAACCAATAATCCCATAGGCGATCACTCCCCCGAACACCCCCAGCAGAATCACCACCATGGGAATGGGCAGGCCGCGCCCCATTAAGATCGGTTTGAGGAAATTATCGACCAAGGTGGCGGGAATCATCCAGATGGTAAATAATAGGGCGATGGAATTGGGTAGTGTTACCCAAGCGTGAATGAGCGCCCCCAAGACAATCAAACCGGGGCCAATTTGGAGAATGCCCAAAATTAGGGTGAGGAGAGTTAATAAACCGGCCGCAGGCGTTCCCACCGTTACTAAACCGATGCCGATCAAAAGACTCTGGATAATGGCAACGCCAATAATACCGCGGCTAACATTGCGGACGGTGGAGGCGGTAAGACTGGCCAGCGCGATTCCTCGACCCGGGGCGATCTTTTCCGCTAACCGGTTCATCAGGTGAGTCAGATTTTTAGCGGAGAGGGTGAGGGCCGCCGCAATCAGAATCGAGGCGATAAATTTCAGCACCGTCAGACCGGTACTGGTGGCCAGAGAAAGGGAGATTTTCCCCAGTTCTTTTAATTGTGGCTCGAAGCGTTGAAGAAATTGACCCGTGTTATCCGATGCCTGCTGCCAGAGACCGGCAATCCTTTCGCCGATCAGCGGCCAGGTGGCCACATCGGTGGGGGGAGGGGGAATCAGCACCGCACCGGTATCGATATATTCAGCCATTGTTCGCAGATTACCCGCCAGAACCGCTGCAATGCCGCTCACCGGACCGATAATAATCCCTAGACAAAGTAGGGTGAGGAGAACTGTGGCCAGTTTCGCCCGGCCAGCGAGCAGCTTTTTTAACCAGAGAAAGAGCGGATACCAAGCGATCGCTAGAATTGCTCCCCAGAGGATCATGGTTAGGAAGGGACGCAGTAGGGTAAAACCGGCAAATAACAACAGGCCCAGAAAAAACAGCCGGATGACGAGATCGATAATTTTAGCGTCATTTTTCATCAATAGCGATCGCCTTTTGGCTAGATGAGGACATTGCTGCAATTATGGCAGTTTTTCGTTATCGGTAGTGATTCGCTAGTAGTGGTGAGCCGTTTTGCTTATCTGGTCGGGATTGTGTAAAATATTTCCTAATCAAAATAATTGCCCGATAAATCTTGATAACTGATTCTTTCAGGGTAAATCTCCTGACAAATATCTTTTTTTTGGTCGGTGCAATGCTTACTTGCAATCGTCTTGATCGAGTAAAATCGACTAATTTAATCTGTTAACAAGGATGCCAGCAAATTTATTAGAAGTGCGGGGAGCCACCCGTCGATTTGGGGGATTAGTCGCCGTCGATGGGGTTTCCTTTCAGGTACAAAAAAACGAGATTTTTGGCTTAATTGGACCCAATGGGGCGGGAAAAACGACTTTATTTAATCTGATCACTGGTTTAATTCCCCTGTCGAGTGGTGATTTAATTTATCAAGGGTACAGTCTGGCGAAATATCGTCCTCACCAGATCGCTCAGGCAGGAATTGCCCGTACTTTCCAGAATTTGCGCTTATTTGGTGAATTATCGGCTTTAGAAAATGTGGCGATCGCTGGTAACATTCACAATACCTCCAATCTCTGGACGGGAATTTTGGGTTTACCAGTTTCGAGAAGGGAGGAAGAAAAAACCTATAAAAGAGCAGCGGAATTATTAGATTTAGTCGGATTAACTGACCAAAGCAATCGGAAAGCCTGTAATTTAGCCTATGGTGATCAAAGACGCTTGGAAATTGCCCGCGCTTTAGCTTTGCAACCCCAGTTATTACTCCTCGATGAACCGGCAGCCGGGATGAATCCCAGCGAAAAGGGGTCATTAAGTCAGCTAATTCGACAAATTCGTGATAATTTAGCTTTAACTGTCCTGTTAATCGAACATCATGTGCCTTTAGTGATGGGATTATGCGATCGCATTGCCGTGTTAGATTTCGGTAAGTTAATCGCTTTGGGAGAGCCAGCCACAGTCAGGGAGAATCCCGCGGTGATTGAAGCTTATTTAGGGGATGAATAAGGATTTTAGATAATTGCTATTCAGGTTAATGGGAGATGACAATGATTATTTAATTACCAGAGATAGTTAAAAAAAGAGTTAAAGTTTCTCCTTTTGATGCAGAAGTTCTCCTTTTTTTATTAATTGCTCTAACTGCTCAAAATTGGTTCCCAGTAATCGTTTTATTTATCGAGGATGAGTTTGAATGTAATCCCAAGTATAATGATTTATTTTGCCCCCATTAGAGTAAATGATTTTATTATTTTATCACAACTCAAGCAAGTTGATTATATTATGGAGATTTTTAATCTGCTTAACGCGAACTCAGGTTAATTTATTAGTTGGCGCATTATTTTGAATAAAATGTTCTCCAGCTTGAAAAGCCATCAGTTACGACAACGCTTGTAAATATAGTCATTTCAGATAATTCTGATACAATCTAGACCGATGAAACCCATAGGAACTTTGGCATTGATCTTCTCAATCTTATCTTAGAGGCGGGATACTTTGATTAACAGCCTCTGGAGAAAATTCCCATTAATTTTGTCAAATTTTTTGACGAATTTCCTCAATCATTTCAGTCATAGCCGCCTTTAATTTGAGCGTAGATATCCGTTGCTGTCATTTCACCAAATAACTGATCTTTAATTTCTAAATAATTTAGAGGTTGGGATGCTGTTTCTCTTAGAAAGAAAGCCGCTTTATCAATTCCCAATCTCTCTACGAGAGCTTTAACTCCCTCCTTTCTAATTTCATCAATCTCAGGAATCGTCAAATCTGTTTGAACTTTCATAGCAATTTTTCTCAATTCAAGCGTTGAAAATGATGGCGACAAACTCCACAGGAGTTTTAACAGCAAGACTGCCGCTGTATCTTTTAATCATTTGATCGTCTAGTTATTTCATTCTCTAAAGTCAATAACACCAATACTTTTTAAGCGATGTATTATTCTATAATAAACTTTTATATTGTTGACAATAAATCCTTCAATTCTTGCGGGAGTGCCTGTTTTAAAATCTTCTCTCTGGAGTGATAAATCATGCAACAGATCGCGGATTTTGTCATAAGTTTCAGGGTCATCTTGTTTTAAATTGCTCAAAAAGTCTCTAGTGCTTAAGGACAACCAGATATCATACGCCATCTTAGGTTAAAATCGATATTTGATAATTTTACCCTGCGCTTGTTCTGCTAACGCTTGCTCTAGTGCCTGCTGTTCAGAAAGAGGGATATCTGCAAAGCGAATGACCGATGTTTCCTGACAAATA
>NZ_SFBZ01000003.1:0-5068 GCF_007095495.1 Microcystis sp. M_QC_C_20170808_M9Col
CCTGATGTCATTGACCAGGGAATAAAGGGTTTGCCGTTTAATCCTGTAGTGCTTGACCCACTACGAATGACTAAGCTTTCAGGCTTTTAAGTAAGTTTGAGTAAGTTTAGTTGAGCGGTTCGCAACTGTGGCACACTAGAGAGTAGAACTGAATTGACGGTAAGGTCTTGACTAATCAAATTACCCCTTTCGACCCCCTTCACAACCACGACGAGACGGGCCATGACCACGAGTCAAAAGGGACTCCCCACGTCCATAGCGAAGCTTCCCTGAAGCAAATTATTAACCGTCTCTCGCGCATCGAAGGACATATTCGCGGCATCAAGACGATGGTATCAGAAAATCGTCCCTGTCCCGAAGTTTTGATGCAAATTGCCGCTATTCGCGGGGCGATTGATCGCGTCGCCAGAATGATCCTCGACGAACATCTGAGCGAATGTATTGCCCGGGCTGCCCAGGAAGGTAGTATCGAGACAGAAATTGAAGAATTAAAGGCCGCCTTGGATCGCTTTTTACCCTAGATTGTGCTATAATGAGAAGTTGGCATTTTTTAGGCAGAGAGCGATTACAGGAGGTGAATTAGGTTAATGACCCAAGTGGTAGTTGGTCAGAACGAGGCGATCGAATCAGCCCTGCGTCGTTTTAAGCGACAGGTAGCGAAAGCGGGAATTTATGCGGATATCAAAAAGCATCAATTTTTTGAAACCCCTCAAGAAAAGAGAAAGCGTAAAGCAGTAGCCCGGAGACGACAAAGAACCCGTCGTCGTTAAAACTCCCCAAGTCAGAAGCCGCTCGCAAGCTTCTGGCTTGCTTTTATTTTAACCTCTGTTTTGGGGGTTGGGTTTTAGGGGTGTGGGAAGTGGGGTTGGGGGATGGGGAGATAGGGAGAAAAAAGCTGATTACTGATTACTGATCACTGATCACTGACTCCTGAAGGCTTTTTCGCTTAAGATAAAGTTTAGCCCTCGATCGAGTTCTAGTGTTTTCATGGTATTACAACTGCGGGTCTACGTTCCCGAACATCCTCTGGTTAAGCATTGGCTGGCGATCGCCCGCGATCAAAATACCCCCTCGGTACTGTTTAAAACGGCGATGACGGAACTAGGGCGCTGGTTAACCTACGAAGCGGCGCGGCAATGGTTGCCGACCCTGGAAACTAGCGTTAAAACCCCTCTAGCGGAATGTGCCGCTACTTTTATCGATCCTAGCGTACCGATCGCCGTAGTTCCGATTTTAAGGGCAGGATTAGCCCTGTTGGAAGGGGCCCAAAGCCTTTTACCCCTAGCTAGTACCTATCACCTCGGTTTGGCCAGAAATGAGGAAACCCTGGAGGTGAGTTGTTATTTAAATAAATTACCGGCCAGTTTTGATCCGGCCACGAGAGTCTTAATTCTGGAACCGATGTTAGCCACGGGGGGATCAATTTCCCTGGCAATGGCAGAAATTACCGGCAGAGGCGTTGATCCTGCCCTGATTCGCCTGATTTCCGTGGTGGCTGCCCCGCCGGCTTTACAGAAATTGAGTCAAAATTATCCCAGCTTGAACATCTATACGGCTATTATCGATGAAGGATTAAATAGCCGCGGTTACATCGTGCCGGGATTGGGTGATGCCGGCGATCGAGCTTTTGGAACCTATTAGGAGAAAAAGGGATTATGAGTCAGCGAGATGGGTTTACGGGCGGTTTTTTAGCCGGTGCGATTGTCGGTGGTTTAGTGGGCGGTGTTTTGGGGACAGTGTTGGCTAATCGCGGCCGTCGCGGTTTAGCAGATGGGGATAATCAAGCTTTTTTGGAGGAGAGCCGCAATGGGCGCTTGACTCCAGAGGAAGGCATGGAAGTGGCCCGCCGCAGTTTAGAAGATAAAATTGCCCAGTTAAATCTAGCGATCGATGATGTGCGTCAACAGTTAGGAGCGGTACAGGAAAACGGCAGCGATCATTAAATAGGGCTGGCTGAATAAATCTAAAAACCTTGTTGGATAATATCTTAAGAATAATGTGTTGACAATTAGGCAGAGCCTTGCAACCAGGAAAAACAATCATCGCTTAGACTTGATCGCAGAAAAACAACGAAATATAAAACCGTAATTTTCCGTTAGAATTAGCAGTAATCAAACACCACGCTTGCGGGAGCTATGGTTAACCTCACCTATAACAAAAATCGCCCTCTTCCCAGCGCCGAAGAATTGCCCTCTTCCGACGAAACTCCAGTGGACAATCAGTTACAGAATGATATGCCCAACCTACTGCTAAGTTTATTAGCTTTAATTTGGTCTGGTCGAGATGATTGGTATTTTGGGGTAGATATGGCTGTTTATTATAATCCAGACGAATCAGCTTTTGTCCCCGATGGTTTCTTAGCGGTTGGAGTCAACCATGATACGGGAGAAAGAGGTCGGTTAAGCTATATTTTGTGGGGAGAAAAGTATATCTTACCGATTTTGTTTTTAGAGGTAATTTCCGAGAAGTATAATAGTGAGTATGAGGAAAAATTCTTAAATTACCAAACCCTGGGGATTCTGTATTATGCAATATACAATCCTTTGAGTGGCAGAAGGGGAAGATTTAAAAACCGACAAAGATTAGAGGTATATAAATTAATCTCAGGCAAATATGAACTTCTAGAGAGTGAGAATCATCGAGTTTGGTTGCCTGAAATTGGCTTGGCGCTGGGTTATGAAAAAGGAGAACATATTGCTTGGTATCGGGAATGGTTATACTGGTATGACCAGTCAGGAAATCGCTATCTAACGGCTGAGGAAAGAGCGATGAACGCAGAGGCGATCGCTGCTCAAGAACGTTTGGCTAAACAAGAGGCGGAGGCGATCGCTGCTCAAGAACGCTTGGCTAAACAAGAGGCGGAACAAAAAGCCATCCGGCTGGCTGAAAGGCTCAGAGCGCTTGGAATAAACCCCGATGAAATGTAGGCTCTGACTTCTCCAAGGTACCAAAAAAAACACAAAAAAAAGAGAGAGGAAACCCGCGTCTCCTCTCCCTTGTAGGCATTATTTCCTCGCTTTGCGGACAGCACCCCCTAGCATTAAACCGCCCAGGGTGATAAAACCAAGAAGGCTAGAGGGTTCGGGAACAGGAGTCGCATTAAGTGTAACGTTATCGAAAACTAATTGTGTCCCCCCATTATTCGGACGGTCAATAGAGATGCGAATTCCCGCACCCTGATCGGCAATCCCCGCCAGATAAGAAGTGTTGAACGATAAGAACACTCCTCTTGACGAAAAGGAACTCTGATTGAATGTAAAACTTGACAAAACGGTATTATTATCACTCCGGCGAAGCGAAATTGTACTGTTCGGCAAGGTCAAGTTGCCCGGTTCATCTAGACGAATACCTGCGAATAAATTGAGCGTGTATCGAGTTCCGGCTTGATAAGTGGCGGCTACATCTTGATAGATTGATCCACCATTGAAAGCAATAAGAGCCGCCTGCGAACCGTCGGGTACTCCGCTTGTAAATTGAGTCGCATTGAATGGCTGAACCCCCGCGTTGCCACTACTCACAGTCCAACCGGTAATAACTGGTGAAAAATTAGGGTTTGATGGTGTCTCGAAGGAAAAATTATTGACAGTCACGCTTGCAGCTTGTGCTGCGCCAGCCGTTACCAGAGTCGCCAGGGCAACCCCGGATAGAATGCCGAGTTGTAATTTCATCAAAAAAAAAGGGTTAATGGTAAATGGTTTGAGTGCGTGACATTTCGATTCGGGTTAAGCGATAGGGCAACCCAAAACAATGACAAGCGAATGCTCAAAGACAAAATACACACTTCCCCCCCGCATTGTATCAAAAGCTACAATTTAATAAATATTTACATTCCTCTCCTCCAGGGCTGACGCTTGCTAGAATGAAAACCCGCTTGATTTGTGGTAATGAGACAGTTTATGTTAGATTTTCATCTATCTGTTCAGCCTGAAACAGAAAAACGCCTTAAAAAGATTTTAAACTCTATCAAAGATCAAGAAAAATTTGCCCAAAGCATTATTGATTATCAGATTGCCGAATTACAAAAAAGCAATTTGAATCTAAAATTAGACTTAGCAGCTCTGGAAAAACAATATCAAATGACATCCCCAGAATTTTATCAGCAATTTTCTCAAGGTATTTTAGGAGATGAATCGGATTTTATAGTTTGGTCTGGACTATATGAAATGCTTCTTCAAAACGAGGCTAATCTCCAGGAATTAAAATGATTGAAGCCTATTTCTTGCAAATCGAACAAACCATTCGAGAATTTCCTAATGTGAGATATTTATCACTGACCAAGAAAATTTATAACGCAAGTCAAGGTTATATTAATGGTTCAATTATTTTTGAAAATAATCATCGCTTAGACTTTATTGAAGTAAAAAATACTGACACTATACCAAAGATAAAATATCGCTATCATTACATGAACGAAGCTCAAATTATGATCTTCCGTTATGATAATGCACCCCATCATGTTGAGATTGCCACCTTCCCCCATCATAAACACGAGGTTGATGACATTAAAGAAAGCCTTGAGCCTAGTCTTGATGAAGTGCTTTTAGAAATCGCACAAAAACAGCGAAATATAAAACCGTAATTTTCTGTTAGAATTAGCAGTTTATTGTAGGTTGGGTTGACGCAAGGAAACCCAACAAAGAGTAACGAGAGAGTCAAAATAGCGAGCGCCGATTCAGACAGATTTGGCGATTGGGTGTTGGGTTTCGTTCCTCAACCCGACCTACAGTAATCACAGTTACAATGTTTGAGAGGTCTGAGTGGTAACTGATAACTGATAACTGATAACTGAAATGACTACACCTACCTTCACCATTCCCCAATCTGACCCTTCCCTTTCCCCCCGGCAATCCCTGCCGACGATGTACGATTTACCTAGTGATAATCCACTTGAACCCGGTTTGCCTGACGAATTTCACCTATTACAACCTCAGTTATTACTGCTGACTTTTCAGCCTCCCAACTGGGAACCAGAGCTAGTTTTTAGCGCCGCTGACCTTAACCTTTACTACGATGTCAGACACCCTCAATGGTACAAGCGTCCTGATTGGTTTGGGGTGGTCGGTGTTCC
>NZ_SFBZ01000030.1:0-11121 GCF_007095495.1 Microcystis sp. M_QC_C_20170808_M9Col
TTCAGGGAAAAAGTTCAGGGATTTTACCCCCGATCACTCCAATGGTTGGCACTTTTTGAGGGAAAAAAAGTCTAAAAGGTTTACCCAACAAGGTTTTTAGATTTATTCAGCAAACCCTAGATATCGATCGAGCCGGAATTGTTATGATAAATTCATGAAGTTTTATAACAGTATTTGCCCGTGAACAGGAACCAAATCGACTATCTCAGGATTAGTTTAATCGATCGCTGTAACTTTCGCTGTCAGTATTGTCTGCCTGAAGATGCAGAATTGGCCTATGTTCGACCGCAAGATTTACTCACCCGGGAGGAAATTCTTACTTTAGTCAAAAATGTCTTTATTCCCCTCGGTTTCCGCAAATTTCGCCTTACTGGTGGGGAACCTCTCTTACATCCCGAAGTAGTGGAGATTGTGCGCGATATCGCCTCTTTATCTGCCACTAGCGATTTAGCCTTGACCACTAATGGCTATTTACTTGACAATTTAGCCGAAATGTTGTATGAAGCCGGACTAAGACGGATTAATATCAGTTTAGACTCCCTCGACCCCGACACTTTTGATAAAATTATCGGTAATCGCGGCCGGAGTCGTTGGCAAAAAACTTGGGCAGGTATTCAAGCGGCCCAGAGGGTGGGTTTTGACCCCTTAAAATTGAATGTGGTGGTGATTCCGGGGATAAATGAGGCAGAAGTGGAAGATTTAGCGGCTTTGACCATTGAGAAGCGTTGGCACGTCCGTTTTATCGAGTTTATGCCCATCGGTAACGGTGATTTATTTCAAGAAAAAGCTTGGATTGCGAGCGAGGAATTAAGGGGGCGAATTCGGGCAAAATGGGGCTTAAATGAGGGTCAAGTGCGGGGAAATGGTCCAGCCGATGTTTTTCAAATTCCGGGGGCTAAGGGTACAATTGGCTTTATCAGTCAGATGTCGGAATGTTTTTGCGATCGCTGCAACCGCCTACGTCTCTCGGCCGATGGTTGGTTGCGTCCCTGTCTCCTCAACGAAACCGGACAAATTGACCTAAAAACCGCCCTACGTCAGGGAATTTCGCCGGCAGAAATCAGGGAAAAAGTCCAGAAATTAATGGAACTGAAAGCAGAAATAAACTTTAAACTGCGTGATTCCGGCACATCAAGCGGCATTTATACCCGTACTATGTCCCAAATTGGCGGCTAAAAATCTACTGTCCGAATTCTACTCTAGCCTGTTCTACCATTTCCACGGTAACTCGATCGGAACCGGCATGACGAGCTAATTCTTCTATCCTTTGACGCGCTTGGGAACGAACAAAATAGGGAATATTTCTCAGTTTTGCTTTTGCTTCTGCGGTCCATTGTAGTTGATCGGAAAAATCTAGAGCGTCCATAGATTTAACAATAGTAGTCCGTCTATTATACCAAAAAAGATGAGCTATTTTGAGATAACGATTTTATTAACAGCGAGTCTTTTTCACCTTTCTCTTAATTTTAGGTTTCTGCTAGGTCGAAATTTACTCTTTGATATAAATCTTGAAAAGAAATCTGCCAATCTACCGACAGCAATTGTAAAACCGCATTTTCCCCCGTGACGAAATCAACTAACCATTGATCATCCTTTTGTTTAGAGTAACGTTCCACACTATAACTAGATTGTTCGATCAGAATATATTCTTGAAAAGTTGGCAGAGAACGATAGAATTTAAACTTATCTCCTCGGTCATAAGCTTGGGTAGAATTAGAGAGAACTTCGACAATAATTAAAGGATTGATCACGTTAGATTGACTATTCCCTTGATAGAGAGGTTTACCTTTAATCACCATCACATCGGGATAGGTGTAAATGCTATAGCCTGACAGCCATAAACGCACCGTTTCCATGTAGGTATAATAATCTTGATTATTGATATTTAAGGGAAAATTACGGCAAAAATTTAGACAAATCTGATTGTGATTAGTGGTGGCTCCTACCATTGGGATAATTTCTCCTTGACGATATTCATTTTTATCTTCGGACGTTTCCTCTAGGGCGAGATATTCTTCGGGAGTATAATATTTAGTTTCAGTAGTGGTTAACATTTTTGACTCTCCTTCCTATTCTATTTTCTAGGATACAGCATTTCTCTAAAAAGAGACAAAGTTATCCTTGAGCAAGGTTATCAATTGAGTGGCTCGGATCATATTTTTTGCTTAATCTCTGGCAAAAAATGCTGAGAAATCCACAATTAAAAATCTAACTATCAAAATTGCTCACCCCAAAGGTTAAAATAAACTAGATAAATAGTTTTATGTTTAGTTTCTCCTATGTTTAACTGGTTCCGTCGTCAGAAAGTCCAAACCGAACAAGAACAAGCACCCCCTGCACCCGTAGAGGAAACCCCCAGCGAGACAACCAGTCAGGAAGACTATTTAGATTGGGCCAAAAAAGCCTTTAAAAATATTCAAGAGAAAAAAGCCACGGCCGAGGCCGTCGTGAGCGAAACCCCTGAGACATCTATTGCTGAAACCGAACCTCCGCAAGAGGAAGAACCGGTTAAAGAAGAAGAAACCGAGGATAATACCCCCGCATGGCTGAAAAAATCCGATCGCCTCGAAATTCTCAAAGAAACCGCCATCGAAACCCCCACAGAACCAGATGAGGATTTTATCTGGTCCGCCAAAGTTTTAGCCAATCAGGGACGACAAGCAGAGGACGTTTCGGAAGAAGAAATCACTTGGTTAAAAAAATTGCGTCAGGGTTTAGGCAAAACGCGCCGCAGCTTGGTCAATCAGCTTAAGGCCGTGGTCGGTCAGGGTCCCCTCAATCAAGATGCGGTGGAGGAAATCGAAGCTTTATTGCTTCAGGCCGATGTGGGGGTAGATGCCACCGATTATATTATCACTACCCTCCAAAATAAGCTAAAACAGGAAGCTTTGCCCCCCGAAAAAGCGATCGAATATCTCAAAGAAATTATCCGCGAGATTTTAGATGCACCTTTAGCCAATTATAGCAACCCCGGTTTTGAGCCAGAAAAAGGCAAATTAAATATCTGGATGCTCACAGGAGTTAACGGAGTCGGTAAAACAACGACTATCGGCAAATTAGCCCATTTATCTAAACAATCTGGCTATAGCTGTATGATCGCCGCTGCCGACACCTTTCGCGCTGCTGCCGTGGAACAGGTGAAAGTTTGGGGAGAGCGATCGCAAGTCGAAGTAATTGCCAACCCGGGCAAAAATACCGACCCGGCCGCCGTGGTATACGATGGCATCGAAGCCGCTAAATCCAGGGAGGTAGAATTACTCTTAGTGGATACGGCGGGAAGATTGCAGAATAAAAAGAACTTAATGGCAGAATTAAGCAAAATTCGCCGCATTATCGACAAAAAAGCCGAGAGTGCTGTGGTGGAATCCCTTCTAGTTCTCGATGCCACTTTAGGACAAAACGGGCTGCGACAGGCAGAGGTTTTCTCGGAAGCTGCCCAATTAAGCGGCGTGATCCTGACTAAAATCGATGGTACAGCTAAAGGGGGTGTTGCCCTTGCCGTAGCGCGTCAGCTTAACCTACCGATTCGCTTTGTTGGCGCTGGGGAAGGAATCGAGGATCTGCGGCCCTTTTCCAGTTACGAATTCGTGGAAGCTTTACTGAGTGGCGATTAATCTCACCCTAGCTATCTTTCATAATCTTTTCATGGTTGCTTCATAATTGTCTCATTTTTAGTTATGCTAGAACTGGAGACTCAGGGTAACAACTATGCAAACGACAATTACAGTTAGTCATCTAGGAGTATATTATCGCGGCGTGGAAGCCCTACGGGATATCACCCTGAAAATTCATCCAGGACGATTAACCGGTATTATCGGTCCCAACGGTGCGGGCAAAAGTACCCTGATCAAAGCCATGCTAGGATTAATTCCCGTACAACAGGGAAGCGTTCACTATCAAGGGCAATCTCTACAGCAACAACTGGATAAAGTCGCTTATGTTCCCCAAAGATCTCAAATCGACTGGACCTATCCCGTCACCGCTTGGGATGTGGTAATGATGGGGAGAGTCAGAAAAACGGGTTGGTTTCGTCCTTTTTCCCATATTAGTCGTCAACAGGCTTTAAATGCCCTAGAACGGGTGGAAATGGCTGATTTGCGCCATCGTCCCCTCGGTCAGCTGTCGGGGGGACAACAGCAAAGAGTCTTTTTAGCCAGATCTTTGGCCCAAGAAGCGGAGATTTTCTGTTTTGATGAACCTTTCGTTGGGGTAGATCAAAAAACCGAGGGAATTCTTTTTAATATCTTTGGTGAGTTAGCCCAAGAAAATAAAATTGTCATGGTGGTTAATCATGATTTAGGCGAATCTATCACTCATTTTGCTGATTTAATCCTCTTAAATAAAGAATTGATCCTCGCCGATCAACGATCTAAGGTCTTAACCGATTTTAATCTCCGGCGTGCCTATGGGGGTAAAGTCTCCTTCTATGATGCCATGACATCTCCAGATCATCGCCGATCGAGTCTCGATTATCTCGATCGCCTATCGAAAAACAATGGGATAAACTAGAAGCGAAGATATTTTGGCTGACTGCCGATAGGGACACCGATGAAAACTATTTCCCCGCAAGAAGTAACAGGAACGATCGAACTGGCTCCTAACTATCGAATTCCCCTGTTTTTGGTAATTTTATCGCTGCCTTTACTCTTTTTACAGGTCTGGCTCGGCATAATTTTCTCCCTGTTAGGGCTATTCTTGATGTTCCAGACTACCCGCATTCGTCTCCAGTTTACCCCCACTTCCTTAGATGTCTATCTGTCCGGGCAACAAATTCGCTCCTTTCCCTACCAAGAATGGCAAAATTGGCGTATTTTCTGGAATAAAGTCCCGATCTTATTTTATTTCAAAGAAATTAACAGCATTCATTTTTTGCCCATTATCTTTGACAGCGCAACCCTGAGACTGTGCCTGGAAAAATACTATCCTTTAGCAGCATCGCAAGCGATCGACTCAGAAGCGAACTAAGATTGAGTTAAAATAAAATCTGGCTAATAGCGTTTTAATTGCCTGCCTTGGCCCTTTGTTCGCTCTGCATTTCTAAAGCCGATGAATTCAGAAGATTTTAATGTTTTACCCCTTGACAAAATGACAGACTTACCCAATGAATCTGTCGAAGAATTTAGTTTTGACGATCTCTGGAACGATCGCCCGGTAGAGAATCCGCTGCCATCGGAAATCGCCCCCGAAGGCGAATTAGTTCCCCCAGCGCAGGCGCAACCCCTGCGGGCAGAAATCGAGGCTCTAGAACGGCAAAAACAGAGCCTAGCGGCAGAAATATCGGCATTAAAAGCGGAAAAAGAACGCTTGATCGCCGAGGAACTAGGAGATATCAAAGCTCAAATCGAAAGAATGCTCAAGGAAGGCGTAAAAGACCTAGAACAACGCAAACAGGCTTTAGAATTGGCGATCGAACAGTTAGAACGCCGTCGTGAGCGTATTCGGCAGGAAATGCGGAGTAATTTCGCCGGAGTCTCCCAGGACATAGCCGTGCGGGTTCAGGGATTTAAAGACTATCTGGTGGGCAGTTTACAGGATTTGGCCGCGGCTGCCGAACAGCTGGAATTACCCCGTTTTGAAACCCCCGAAAAATCCCCCCGCTCCGTGGAACCCCCCCTGCGGATCGAACGGGAGGAAAACCCGCGCCCATCCCGTGGCAGTCAAGGCCGGGATTATCGGGAAGAAAGTCCCCGTCCCCCCCGCACCAGTAACCAGGGCCAGGATAATTGGCAAGAACCCCGTCGTTCTAACCGTTCGGGTTATGAATCGGAACCGGTGGGGCAATCCACCCCTAGACAGGGCTTTTCTGACCAAAATCAGCGCATCCAAACTCTTTTAGACCGTTATCGCAGTCGTCCTGACTATTACGGTCCCCCTTGGCAATTACGGCGCACTTTTGAGCCAATTCACGCCGAACGGGTGCAACAGTGGTTCTTTAAACAGGGGGGCCGGGGTACTGTTCGCGGTATGGGCAGCCGTCTCCAGAATATTCTGGTCGCTTCGGCAATTATCTCGATTATGGCGGAATTACAGGGCGATCGCTTCCGTTCTCTAGTTCTGGCTAATAGTCCCGAACGTTTAGGCGAATGGCGGCGCGGCCTCCAAGATTGTCTCGGCATTTCCCGCGCCGATTTTGGACCAGACCGCGGCATCGTTCTCTTTGAGTCTCCCGAAGCTTTGATTCAAAAAGCGGAACGTTTAATCGAGGATAAGTATTCACCGCTCATTATCATCGATGATACCGAAGAACGGCTCAATTTCGCTCTTTTACAATTCCCCTACTGGTTAGCTTTTGCCCCTGAACCCCAACAAAGTTCTAGTTATTGGTATTAACTAATTAGGGTCTGCGGCAAAAAGTTTTTCCTGGGGGCTGGGTGTGGCCCCCCCAACCCCCCCGACATCGGGGGGGCAGGTGGGGTGTGGGGTTTTACCGATTTTGAGGTGGTCAATTACCTAATTTTCAGGGAAAAAGTACCTGAATTTTCCCCCCGATCACTCCCATGCCAGGCACTTTTTGATTTCAAAAAAGCCTAAAGATATTATCCAACAAGGTTTTTAGATTTATTCAGCAAACCCTAAATATTTTGCACGACTACTTACCAGGTAAGCAAGAGGGCTACACCACTACTACCGAATCATTACCCGCCCTCTTTGAACAACTTCTGCTGCTCACCATAAGTGAGAGAAAATCACAAATAGGAGATGCACCCGGTTATGCCTGCTACGAATAAAGAAAAATGGTATTAGTTTTCCTTACGGGGGGATATAGCTTAAAACGGGTGATTTCTTGGTTATCCAAGCGGTAAACTTTGATTGAGGATGAATTGGGGACGTAAGCGACGGAGTTTGCGTCTCTTTGTTATCAAAAACTATAGTAAAGACCTTAGGGCAGAATCTCAAGACTTTGACAATGTTTAGGTCTAAATAATCTAAAATCTCGCTGATCTAATGTTAATATAAGCGTAATTTTGAGCCTTTCAGCGATCGCCATTACAGTTGCATCAACAAAATCAATACGACTATCTTTGTATTCTTCTAAAATCTCAGATACTCGAATTACATCAGTTTCACTTAAAGGAATTAAATGAAACCGACTTGCAGATAATCCTTTTAAAAAAGCCGCAACAGTGCTAACACCTGCACTACGACCTACTAAATAAGCGACTTCTGCTAAAACTGTTTGGGGTAATAATATTTGCTGATAGTTCTGATAAATAGCTACGACATCACTATGTTTTATATCTGATTGATTTAGCAAAGCAACTACAAACCCTGTATCACTTATTGTTATTTTTCTTTCCATGTCCATCCTGAATTTTCTTTAATCTCCTGTTGTAAAATTTCTTCAGATTGAGTTGCTAAATCTGGAGAACCTCTGAACAAACCAATTAGCGGGTCAGATTCATTTTTATCTTGATCATTTTCAGAAGTTGAAGGAACAATAAAAACCTCAACCATTTCACCAACAGCGAGTTCAGGGGTTTGAATTTCTATTTTATTACCGGGTAAAACTTGAGTGCTGATATGTAAAGAAGATTGTGTCATTTTTCAACAACTAAGCAATTTAAGGTATTTGACTCCTAGTATAACCTACCAGCAACGCAGGTAGTAACAGCTTGCTCCCTGCTGATACCCGCGACTTAGATGGCGATAGCAACATCACCGAAACAATACCCTTTGATATCGTCTGCAACCCTCGCATTAACGGTACTACAGTTGATATCGGTGCCTTTGAATTTACAACTCCCGTCAATCAACCTCCTGTTATCACCAATAAAACCTTTACCATTGCTAAAAGTATTGCGGTGGGTGCTACCGTTGGTACAGTCCCCATTAGTGACCCCGAAAATAACCCTTTTACCGTCACTATTACTAATGTGAGATTGACTTAAAAATTGCCAAATTATCTTAATTTCATTTTCACTTAAAGGATTTGTATTGTCCATTTCTTGATTATTTTTAACTAAAAATTGCCATGTTTGCAATGCTTTTTCTGTTAGGTAATTGTCGGATTTGTTTGCTTCCTCTTGATGAGTTAACTTATCAATAAATTGCCCAACTAAATTAAGATTGTCTGCGGACAAAATTGCTAACTTCTCAGTTAATAACTGGCGTAATTCTACATCGTTCATGATTTTTTAACTATTAACTAAACATCGATTGTAGTCCTCAAAAAGGATAGATACACCCAGGTTAATTCCTAGAGGAGTAATTTCGGGGCTGTCAACCAGAATAACTCACACTTGCCTAGGGGATTTTCCTGATTGGGAACCTCTAGACCAATTATTCCCGCTTTTTTGACCGATAATTTTCCTTGAAACTTGCCCCAAACTAGCATTTCCGTCCAATAGCCTAAATCCGGTTCGTGGCCTACCATTGCGATCGCGTTTTCCTCTCGCTGATAGTCCGACTTTTGCCACCATTGCACCCAATCTTGAATATTGCCGTTGGGAGATAGGGGATTAAATTGCTCAATTTTACGGCTTAAACCCGCTTTTTGCAAAATTTCGGCGGTTTGCACAGCACGCACCAGGGGAGAGGTGAGAATTAGGTCAAATTTCACCCCCAACTGTCCTAATCTTTGGGCAATTTTAGCAGTTTTGGCCCTACCTTCCTCGGTTAAAGGACGTTCCCCATCGTTGAGATAATCCCCCGATTGTCCTGCTAATCCATGACGCACAAAATAAAGTTTCATATCAGTGTTAGGTCGGTCTTGGCAATGTTAACAGATAGCTGAGGTCTAATAGCTAGGTGCGAATTACCTTTTCATCTGGGTTAACTAGATGGGAAAGTTTCTGTTTAATTTGGGTGTCATACAGTTCCCACTTAAGTTTTGCGTATTCGGCATTATTATTAAAACCACCGAGGAAACCGATAGGAATTTCAAAACCTCCGGCCATATAACGACCACCACCAAAAAAGCGACCTTGGTTATCCTGTCCGAAAGCTTCCTTGAGAAATTCATCGGGATCTAGGGTAATTTTACTGGTACGCATAGAACCAATGACTAACTCGATCTCCTCATCTTCATCGTGAACGATACCATAAACTAAAGCCGTGTGAACATTTTCTTCTGTCACCAAAAAATCGGCAGCTTGGGGAATCGCATCCCGGTCATCATAACGCAAATAACCCACCCCGGCGATCGAATAATTATTTTTAATAATACGGTTTTTTAAGGCCCGTTCAATCACATCCATCACCCTTCGGGATCTGGCCGATTGCAAGACAGCGTTTAATAATTGAGCATCGTAGAAACGACTGAGATAACCAGCAGCAATAAATTCACACTCTTGCGCTTGCATTAAATTATTCGTATCCGATCGCAATCCGTGCATCAAAGCTGTGGCACACTTAACATGGACGGTATCGCTACTATTAAAACTTATTAACCCTTTTTGGATATATTGGGTTAATATCGTCGCTGTTGCCCGGATTTGGGGACGAATATCGACAAATTCCGCCTCTAGCTCCCCTTGGCGAGTATGATGATCAATCACGACAATAATGGGAATTTTTGCCTGTTTAACCAGAGTGGTTAACTGACTATTGGTTCCCTGACCATCGACAAAAACACAACCCTGATAAACCGAAAGATCTCTATCCTTGAGGGTATGGACTCCCCAACGTTTAGCCGGTAAACCCGTTAGTTTTACCAAAGCGACATTTTCCTGATGGGAGAGAGTACCCGCATAGACTATATCACAGTGAATATCGTACTGTTCGGCGATAATTTGATAGGCCCAGGCGCTAGAAAGAGCATCGGGATCTGGGAAATCCTGCATCACCACAATTTGATTTTCGCCGCGGTGATTTTCCAAAGTACGTCGCAGGCGATCGATTAGGGAAATAAGTAGGGTATCATTACTAACCGTGACTGGAGGAAGGGGACATACTGCCGGCGCTTCCCCTACCACTACATCGGTTTCGAGGGACTTGGCAGGAACTAGACTCAGTAATTCAGCCATCATTTTTAGAAAAGTTCGCTTAAAAGTAGATTCAGTCAGGATTTTTTGAGTTAATTAATTCTAGACGATATTCTCGCTCGATCGGTTCATCTCAATTATTAAGCTTTTCTCGCCCCTAGCTCCTTACTCTGGGGCTATAACTCTAGTCTATCAAAAGACCCCTGCCGTTTGTTCTGGGAGAGGAGTTAGGGGTGAGAGCAATTAACCATCGCTGCCATTACTTGTTAAAATAGATAATTTAGATAGTCAACAGCTTACCATTAATCATGGATGAACCGATAGATATTGAAGTAGTTAGAACTGAAGCACTAAGAAAGCTGGGTAGAAATATAGTTAATTTTTCAAAGATTGAAGGTACTTTAAAGTATCTACTTTCAGTGACTCAGAGCGAGGAATTATCAACATCAACCCGTCACCAGTTCGTTGACAATTATGAGAGATTTCGTAAGCAACCATTAGGTCGCCTAGTTGGGAAATTACATAACACTGTGCTAGTGGATGATAGTCAGTCTGAACCTCAACTAGACTCTTCTGAGTTAGGTATGTCTTGGTCATTTAAGGCTACCTATAGTGACCCAGATTTCTTAACTGCTCAGAAACAGGCTCTCTCAGACATTGTGGCGGAACGAAACAAGTTGATTCATGAAGATTTAGCGCTACTCGATACTAGCTCTATAGAAGACTATTATAAGTTAATCAGTTTTTTAGATGAACAAAACCCTCGATTATTAGCTCATCTTGAAGAGCTTGGGTGGATGTTAACCTCATTTATAGAGGGAATAAAAGACCTTCAAGAATTCATTAAATCACCAGACTTTCACCAGTTTATACAAGACCTCTTGCAAAAGTCTTAAGTCGATCCTTGTACAGCAACATTTTTGAAGATTATCAACTACTAATAAATAATTAACTGAAAGTCCCTCCCATTATTGTTTCTATCGTTTGTTTTCCGTGTACAGGGAACGGCGGCAGACACTATCGGTTATGATGCAGACAGTTGGTCACACCCTGTCCCCAGGAAAAACTTTTTCAGCAAACCCTAAATATTTGCCCTAGTTTTTTATAGTAAAGTTATACTATGAAGGAAGCCAAGACGAAATTCTAGGGTTAAGCAATGGTTAGACAACTCGACGACAGCCCAAAAACCGCAATCGTC
>NZ_SFBZ01000300.1:0-7401 GCF_007095495.1 Microcystis sp. M_QC_C_20170808_M9Col
GGATTGGTAATAGTTGTCTTGCCAGTTTCATAATAAATCGGTTCTCCCTCAATTAGCATCACATCGGGATAGGTTGCTTGACGATATTGCGCTATCCATAATTTAACATCACCGATAAAAATATTATATTTCTGTCCTTTGAGGGCAAATTTTAAATAAGCGGCAAAATTGAGAGCAATTTTATTATGATCGGTAGTGCCTCCTGTCATCGGTACGATTTCCCCATCTTGATACTCATTTTTATAGGCTGCCGTTTCCTCTAGTTCTAAATATTCGGCAAAGCTATAGGTACTTTTATCTGTTGCTATAGTCATAATTTATTGATTGGCTCCCTCAATTGATTATAGCAATTATTATACTGGTGAGATGCAAAAGAATTACCATAAATTAGCTATGTTTAGCCGAACAAAAGATAACAGCTATCTTAATAAGCTGTTCGTAATTTAAATTGCTTGTTGAGACGAGGCAAAAGGCAAGAGGCAAGAGGCAACAGTAAAGCGATTGGAGAAGATTCGGCTAATCTAAGAATAAGCGGTTTAAATACGTCTTAGCTTAGGACTCTTAAAATTTTTTAGCTGGCAACTAAACAGGAATTTGATCTCTCCCAAATGTGGGACAATTGACAAAGAACTAAGAATTGTAGAATCCCCCCATCATGACCTCGGAACTATCGAAGCAATACGATCCCAAGATCACAGAAACGAAATGGCAGCAATATTGGGAAAATCAAGAAATATTTACAGCAAACCCCGAAAAAGGCGGCGAAACCTACTGTATAGTCATCCCCCCTCCCAATGTTACCGGTAGTCTCCACATGGGTCACGCTTTCGAGAGTGCCTTGATTGATACACTTGTTCGCTACAAGCGCATGACCGGCAAAAATACCCTCTGGCTGCCCGGGACGGATCACGCTAGTATTGCAGTACAAGCTATACTCGATCGCCAATTAAAAGCCGAAAAAACCGACCGTTACCAACTAGGAAGGGAAAAATTCCTCGAACGCGCTTGGCAATGGAAAGAGGAGTCCGGTAGTACCATTGTTAATCAACTGCGACGCTTGGGGGTATCCGTCGATTGGACGCGGGAACGTTTCACCATGGACGAGGGACTTTCCCATGCTGTCCGTACTGCTTTTATCAAACTCTATGAAGACGGATTAATCTATCGCGGTCAATACTTAGTTAACTGGTGTCCCGAATCCCGGTCGGCCGTTTCCGATTTAGAGGTGGAAAACAAGGAAATTGAGGGAAATCTCTGGTATTTTCGCTATCCTCTCAGTGATGGTAGCGGTTATCTTCAAGTAGCCACCACAAGGCCTGAAACCATGCTCGGTGATACTGGTGTAGCTGTCAACCCGCAAGACCGCCGTTATCGCCATTTAATCGGCAAAACCGTCACTTTACCGATAATGGGGCGAGAAATCCCCATTATTGCCGATGAATTGGTGGATCCCGAATTCGGTACCGGTTGCGTCAAAGTTACGCCGGCCCACGATCCTAAGGATTTTGAGATGGGTAAACGCCATAATTTAGCCTTTATTAATATCATGAATTTAGACGGCAGTTTAAACGAAAATGCCGGAATATTCGCCGGTCAAGATCGTTTTGTTGCCCGCAAAAATGTCGTTAAAAAACTCGATGAAGACGGCTTTTTAGTTAAGATTGAAGCCTATCGCCATAGCGTCCCCTATAGCGATCGAGGTAAAGTTCCCGTGGAACCCCTTTTATCTACCCAATGGTTCGTTAAAATTGAACCTTTAGCCACAAAAGCTTTAACCTGTTTAGATCAGGAAAACTCGCCCCGTTTTGTGCCAGAAAGATGGACAAAAGTTTATCGCGATTGGTTAGTTAAACTAAAAGATTGGTGTATTTCTCGACAACTGTGGTGGGGTCATCAAATTCCCGCTTGGTACATTATCAGTGAAACTAACAACGAAATTACTAACCATACTCCCTTCGTCGTTGCCCCAGATGAAACCTCCGCTTTAGCCAAGGCTAAACAAGAGTATGGAGAGGATATAATTATTCAACAAGACCCCGATGTTTTAGATACTTGGTTTTCCTCGGGATTGTGGCCATTTTCAACTATGGGATGGCCAGAAAAAACCCTTGATCTAGACACCTATTATCCCACCACAACCCTCGTCACTGGTTTTGATATTATCTTTTTCTGGGTGGCCAGAATGACGATGATGGCGGGCTATTTTACGGGACAAATGCCTTTTAAAGATGTCTATATTCACGGTTTAGTTAGGGATGAAAACGGCAAAAAGATGTCTAAATCTGCCAATAACGGCATCGATCCCCTAATTTTAATTGATAAATATGGAACCGATGCTTTACGATATACCTTAATCCGAGAAGTGGCAGGAGCAGGACAGGATATCAGTCTGCAATACAACCGTAAAACCGATGAATCGGAATCCGTAGAAGCAGCCCGAAATTTTGCCAATAAAATTTGGAATGCTTCCCGTTTTGTCATGATGAATCTGGAGGGAAAAACCCCAGAAGAATTGGGAGAACCAGTTTTAGAAAATTTAGAATTAGCTGATCGCTGGATTTTATCTCGTTATCATCAAACAGTACAAAAAACTAGAGATTATCTAGAAAATTATGGCATGGGGGAAGCGGCAAAAGGTCTATACGAGTTTATCTGGCGCGATTTCTGTGATTGGTATATCGAGTTAGTGAAAACTCGTTTATGGAAGGATAAAGAATCGGTTTCCTGTGCTACAGCTAGGCAAACTTTGGCTTTTATCTTGGCAGGGACATTAAAATTATTACATCCCTTTATGCCCCATATTACCGAAGAAATTTGGCATAATTTAACCCAAGAAAATCAGCAAGTTTTGGCTTTAGAAACCTATCCAATAGCTGATAGTTCTCTGATCGATCTAGACTTAGAAAATACTTTTGAGTTATTAATTGAAAGTATTCGGGTGTTGCGTAATTTGCGCGCCGAAGCGGGGATTAAACCGGGGGCAACGATCACGGCAATTTTACAGACAGAAAACAGCCAAGAATTAGCTATTTTGCAACGCGGACAAGTGTACTTAAAAGACTTGGCCAAGATCGAAAACTTAATTTTGACGGCCAAATTAACCGAGGAAGTCAATCAAGCGATCGCCGGTGTTGTCGCTACGGTAGAAATCCTCATTCCCCTGTCCGGATTGGTTGATATATCGGTATTGGCCGGGAAATTAGCGAAAAATTTAGCTAAAGTAGAAGGGGAAATCAAGAGTTTGAGCGATCGCTTGAATAAACCTAGCTTTGTCGAAAAAGCTCCAGAAGCTTTAATCCAAAAAACGAAGCAAGCTTTAGCAGAGTCCGAAAAACAAGCCCAAATTCTCCAAGAACGCTTAAAACGTCTGCATTAACGGAGACAGGGGATTGTTTTGGGGATTTTCGGAAAAATAGGGCAGTTTTCAGGCTACCCTAACCAGAAAATTAATCCCCAAAATGGGAGATGATTGCATCGGCAAATTCGGAACATTTCAGAGGAGGATTAACGGGAGGTTCCATCAGACGCGCTAAATCGTAGGTAACTTGTCGATTAGCGATCGCTGCTGCGATGCCTTTTTTAATCAAATCGGCTGCTTCTTGCCATCCCATGTATTCCAACATCATCACCCCGGAAAGAATCACCGAACCGGGGTTAATTCGGTCTAAACCGGCGTGTTTAGGGGCTGTGCCGTGGGTTGCCTCAAAAATAGCGCAAGTATCGCCAATATTCGCCCCGGGTCCCATCCCTAAACCACCCACGATCGCCGCTGCCGCATCGGAGAGATAATCGCCATTCAGGTTCATGGTAGCGAGGATCGAGTATTCATCGGGACGGGTTTGGATCTGTTGGAAGATACTATCGGCAATGCGATCGTTAACCATAATTTTATCTTTCCACTGGCCATGGCCGTGGGTTTCCCAGATAGCATCGAGAACACTGGTCACTTCTTGGCATATTTTGGCTTTTTTCTCGTCCGTGAGGGCATCATAACCCGGTTCCACCATGCGGGCGTTATCTTCGATGCTCAGATCGGGGTTTTTCTCCTTATTGCTCAGGATCCATGATTCCATCTCGGTGACGCACACATCCCGGAATTCACTTTTAGCTAATTCGTAACCCCAATCCCGGAACGCCCCTTCGGTATATTTCATAATGTTACCCTTATGGACGAGAGTAACCTGATTTTTCGGTTTCGGTAAAGTCAGCGCTCGTTCGATCGCCCGGCGGACTAATCTTTGGGAACCTGTCTTACTAATCGGTTTGATCCCGATACCCGCATCGAGGGGAATTTGTTTTTTCCCGTGTTCGGGAGTGGCGGGAATTAGTTCCGTGTTGAGATAATTAATCAGTTTATCGGCAATTTCCGTGCCTTGTTTCCATTCGATACCGAGATAGATATCCTCGGTATTTTCCCGATAGACAATGACATCGAGTTTTTCCGGGGTTTTATGGGGGGAAGGGGTTCCCGCATAGTAACGACAGGGACGAACACAGGCATAGAGGTCAAAAATTTGCCGCAAAGCCACATTCAGGGAACGAATGCCGCCACCGATGGGAGTGGTCAAGGGACCCTTGATGGCTATACCATATTCTTTAATCGCTGTCAATGTATCTTGGGGTAGATATTGATAGGTCCCGTAGATTTCGCAAGCTTCATCACCAGCATAGACTTTAAACCAATGGATTTTCCTTTGACCACCGTAGGCTGTGGCGATCGCCGCATCGATAACTTTTTCGGTTGCGGGCCAGATATCGACTCCCGTACCGTCACCACGAATGAAGGGAATGATGGGATCGTCGGGAACTAGAGGTTTTCCCTCAGAAAAAGTAATTTTCGAGCCTGTTGTCGGTGGGGTAATTTTTTCGTAGCTCACAGTCATGGGCTTCCAGAAACGGTATTTATCTATACGTTGGCAGTCTAGCGCCGTCAATATCTATACTCAGGGATTTTGGGTAATTTCTTAAAGATTCCCTTGCTGGCATCAACTTCGTACCTCACCATTAAGATAACTGCTATAGCTAAGACTCTTTTAAGCTGCCCGCATATTTAAATTGCTTGTTGAGATGAGGCAAGAGGCTTCGCTGGAATTTGATGACAGCTTACCCAAAATTGATCGGGAAATTATCGACTAATCGTTGGTTCGATAATCTCAATTTTTTCGATGATACCGAATTCTTCACTAATTGCTCGTGTTGCTTTCAGTTGACCGGTTACTAAAAACTTCAGCTTCATTTTAATTGAGGATGTATCGGCTGGATGTCCTGCTAAAAACTGAATTTGTCGCAGTTGGGCTAAAATTCTCAGGGAATCCGCATTATATTCTGTTTTATAGGCGGGGTCTTGATTATAGGCTTCAATTAATTGGTCGTGGTGGGTTAGGATAGAGCCAGCAATGAGAGCCGTTAATTCTTCCAGTTTATTGATAGTTGCAGCTTGTACCTCTATGAAAAGTTCTTGTTCAAAGTTTCTTAGGCTAAAAATCCCGACAAACGAGTAAATCAACAAGATACTTTCTGCCCGTGATATATCATAGGTAAAGTTACACTCTTGCGTTTTATAATTGATAATAAAGTCTTGTTTTTCCTGAAGCCAAATTTCTTCTTCTGTTGCTGTACCTTCACGAAATAAAACTTGACACTGAACCGTTCCTTGTAGCGGTGTTTTGGCTAAGATATATGGTCCTAAAGGCTTTTCTTGGCTGACAGCCAGTTTTTCCCGAAACTCTTCTGGACGCGGTTGATTAGAGGTGTTTTCTCCGGGCTGTTGGCTGATGGTAAAGCAACCCGGAGTTAGTACAATAATCGGGAGACTACTGCTATCATTTGAGTCAACCGGTTCGGCTTTAATGTGTTGAGCAGCACCAGGAATTACGCTTGCTAAGGTCTCAACTAGCAAGCGGATTATTCTCAAAACTAGGTTTTGAATCATGGCAGTTTTGGGGAATATTAACTACTTCATTGAGGGAGAACTTCTACTTTTTTAACGTTGTCAAGGTTTTCTTCTTCCTCAGCTTTAGCGAGTAACTCTTCTAATATTTGAATCGCACCACTGATGCGCAGCATGGTAGTTCTTAGATTAGACCCTTGTGTTTCTAGATCAGCTAACATTTTTTGACCGGACTCATATTCGGCTTTGAGTTGTTCGATGCGTTCTAGGATTTGTTCTTTCATAGGAATAAATCGGTGGAAAAGTTAGTTTTTAACCTAGGGACTCTAGATCGTACCACAAAAATTGTAAGTTAAGGACAAATCCGGGTAAAATATTTTCTCCTGATAAAGTAGCAGGCTTTTTTAAGACTTCTACGGGTTGATCAGCGCGATAAATTTCGACAAGTTTATTTTTGGTATCAATTAACCAGCCTAAGCGCATTTGGTTGGCTAGGTATTCCTGCATTTTCTCCCGTAATGGTTTCATCTTGTCTGTTTTAGAGCGCAATTCTAAGACAAAATCAGGACATAATGGGGGAAAGGTGTCCTGTTGTTCGCGGGTTAGACAATTCCATCGTTCTCGACTAACCCAAGCGACATCAGGAGAACGGTTTGCGCCATTGGGAAGGCTAAATGCTGTGGAGGAATCAAAAACCTCTCCTAATTGGGTTTGTTCGTTCCAAATGACAAAACGACTAGCGAGTTTAACGTTGTATTTCCCTGTGCTTCCTCCGGTAGGTGACATCATGATTAATTCGCCGGTATTACTGCGTTCAAGGCGGAGATATCGGTTGGCTATTGCTAGTTTTTTAAACTGTTCTTGGCTAATTTTAAAATGGTTTGGCAGATTAATTATCGCTGGTTTCATAAATCATCTACTCTCCTGGCTCTTCATTGATGATAGCATGGTATAAAATGGGGAGCATCTCGCTTACGCAATGAGTAATTATACTTAGCCTAAAAGCCACTCTTAATCGTGTCTTGGAACGAAATAGAGGCTTTTAAAGACTGCGTACATGGAGAATTAAAACAAGAATTACCCTCGAAAAGCCTATTTTTCCAACTAGCAAAAAGCTTATCAGAAGGGGATTTTGAGAAAATCACCGAAATTCAGCTAGAGCGAGAAAAAACTGTCTGGGTAGCGGTATTCAGAGCGAAAATATCTAGCCGAGAAGGAGAAAAGAACTTGGCTATCGTCATGAATGCAAGTTCAATGGAAAAAGCAACAGAGGTGGACTATTTCATCACCAATGTAGTCGAGGCAGATACAGTAACAGCGTCGTGGATAGTGAGGACTTACACCGAAAGAACTTGGGTGGAAGTATTCCACCGAGAAGCCAAAGGATGGTTAGGGTTAAGGGAATATCAAGTCAGGGATAAACGAAGCTTACTTCGTCATTTTATCTTGGTGTTTTGTGCCTATACATTTATCCTGTGGCATCAGTTAACTGGGGGATTGCAAAGGCGGTG